>CAZJOQ010000014.1:0-34583 GCA_964547625.1 uncultured Nitrospira sp. | reverse complement strand
CCGAGCAACTCGGCGACCTCTTCGCCCCGCTCGACCTCGGCTGGAAAGCCCGCACTCAGGCCGAACTCGCCCTCATGGCGGATTTGTTGCCTCTCCTCACCAAACGCGCCCACGGGCGCGACATCTCAGGACTCAGCGCGTATGAGCAGTAAGAAGCAAACCAAAGACGGCAAGCCCTCGCTGGTGCCGAAGCTGCGGTTTCCTGCATTTCGGGAGGCGGAGGGATGGACACCCAAGCCGATGGGCGAGGTCTATTCGTTCAAAGGTAACAACTCACTTTCACGCGACAAGCTGAACTATGTGGCTGGTTCAGTGCGGAACATCCACTACGGCGACATTCACACCAAGTTCTCGACCCACTTCGACATCACGAAGGAGTTTGTTCCTTTCATCAATGACGCCGAAGAAGGCACCGTTCGCGATGAAAACCTATGCGCCGAAGGCGACATAATTTTTGCAGACGCTTCCGAGGATTTGGCAGACATCGGCAAGAGTATCGAGGTTGTCCGCCTGAATGGGGAACGTGTGGTTTCGGGACTGCACACGATTCTCGCCCGGCGGATAGGAGAACGAATCGCTTTGGGGTTTGGTGGACACCTCTTCAAATCGAGATGGGTTCGCACTCAGATTCAGAAGGAAGCTCAAGGGGCGAAGGTCTTGGGCATTTCTCCGACACGTCTGCGGAACCTGCGCTTGCCGCTGCCGCACGACAAAGCCGAACAACAAAAAATCGCCGACTGCCTGAGTTCGGTGGACGAGCTGATCGCGGCGCAAGCGCGGAAAGTGGACGCGCTCAAGACCCATAAAAAATGGCTGATGCAGCAGCTGTTTCCCCGCGAAGGCGAAACCCAACCCCGCCTCCGCTTCCCCGAATTCCAAAATGATGGGGAGTGGGTGGAAGTGCCTTTGGGAGATATCGCCGAGATCAAGCTCGGCAAGATGCTCGACAAACAAAAGCACACGACTGGACACCTTCTGCCATACCTCAACAATTTATCGGTGCGTTGGAATGAGGTGAACACATCGGACCTGCCGAAGATGTATTTTAATGACCGCGAGTTGGATCGCTTTGGACTGAAGGCTGGTGATGTCGTTGTCTGTGAAGGCGGAGAGCCTGGACGTGCAGCCGTCTGGGACGGTCGCATGCCCGACCTCAAGTTCCAGAAGGCGATTCACAGGGTCCGCTTCAATGTGCCATTCGAGCCAAAGATTTTGGTTCTTCATCTCGAAAATCTCGCACGCACTACTCAGTTTGAAATGCTCTTCACCGGGGGAGGTATCAAGCATCTAACCGGAGAGACATTCTCTCGGCTCAAGGTTCCCCTCATTCCCCATACCGAACAACAACGCATCGCCTCGTGCCTGAGCAGCCTCGACGCCCTGATCACTGCCGAGACGCAAAAGCTCGAAGCCCTCAAGCGTCACAAACGCGGACTGATGCAACAGCTTTTCCCATCCCCGGATGAGGTGGCGGGATGTGCGACAAGAAATCACCCCTTTTTCAATTCACACCTGTTATGACTACTTCTTCGTCACCCCTTAAAATTGCTCAGTCACGGTGGCCTCGCGGCTCGGAATGGCGGCGGTGGGATTTACATGTTCACACACCCGAAAGCCGGCTTGTGCCTTCATTCTGTGGGATGACGTGGAACGATTATGTCGGTGCTATCGAAACAGCAGCAGCCCAAACAAAGGTTTCTGTGATCGGTGTCACCGACTACATGACAATCGATGGTTACGAGAAGCTCCTTGCGGAAAAGAGTTCTAACGGACGCTTGAGTTCGGTCGATCTGTTGATCCCCAATATTGAGCTAAGGATGATGCCGCAAACCGCTGACGGTAAGGCGCTAAACCTTCACTTATTGGTGGATCCCTCGGACACGGATCACATCGACAAGATTAAGCGTGCACTGAAAAACCTGAAGTTTAGATACGATGGGCAGCCTTATGGTTGTTGCCGGGACGAGTTGATCGCATTTGGAAGAGCCCAAGACCCCAGCCTCAAAGCAGACGAGGACGCCTACACTTTTGGCATCCGCCAATTCAAACCTGACAGAAGCGTGATCAAGCAATGGCTTGATGACGAAAAATGGCTTCGCAAAAATACGCTGATTGGTATCGCTAACGGGAAAGATGGAATCAGCGGGCTTCCTTTGGATGGTTTTGGCGCTACTCGCGATGAAATCCTGAAATGGTGCCACTTTGTTTTCTCAGGCAATCCACGTGATCGCGACCATTATCTTGGACTCAAGGCTGGAATTCCCAAGGAGGAAATCATCCGTCAATACCGATCGTTGAAACCGTGCATCCACGGTTCCGATGCTCATTCAGTGCAAGCGCTGTTCAAACCAGACAACGACAGACTTTGCTGGGTAAAGAGTGATCCGACGTTCAATGGTCTTCGACAAATACTCTGGGAGCCCGAAGACCGTGCCCATATTGGAACGCAACCACCGCAACCTTCCGACCGCAGTCAGCAGATTCGGGAGATTTCGCTTTCGAACAGTTCAGGATGGTTCGCAGTTCATTCCATTGAATTGAACTCCGGGCTTGTGGCTGTGATCGGTGAGAAAGGAGCAGGAAAAACTGCAGTGGTTGACCTTTCTTCCTTTGCATCAGGTTACCCGATGGATCCCAAATCTCTGTCATCGTTCATAACAAAAGGAGCGCTCCATCTCTCCGGTGTGGAAATTGAACTGGAATGGGGAGGAGGGGATAAGTCGACCGGAACCCTCATCGACGCCCCGTTGAGCACAGTGAGACCACGTGTCCGCTATTTGTCTCAGGATTTTGTTGAGCGACTGTGTTCTTCAGATCACGAGGGAACAGAACTCCAGAAAGCCATTGAAGAGGTGGTTTTTGCGAGGTTGGACGAGGTGCAGAAAGAAGGGTATTCCTCGTTTAGCGAGTTAAGGAAGGCCCGTGAGGCTGCCTCCAATATTCAGAAGGAATCCCTTCGAGGCGAACTTGCGACCCTGAACAAGGAAGTAGATCGTCTCCAGGAAGCTATAGATCAAAAGGCCTCCAAGGTGGCCACGAAGGCTGACGTGGAAAAGCAGGTTGGAGAGTTGAAGAAGCAGATGCCTGAGGCCACTCAAGCGGTTGACCAGAGGATTCTAGAAAAACTCGAAAAGCAGCAGGCGCAGCTAAAAGACATCGAAGAGCAAATCGCGACGAGAAGCCGACGCCGCCGAGCTATCGACGGAGTCATTGAATCTTATGGCACCGTTAAAAGGACCACCGACCAGGAGCTTGCAAAACTCAAAGCGCAATTGCTCGACGCAGATGTTCCAGAAGCCTTCGCGCTGAAGATGATGCCAGTGTGGTCTTCTGATTTCGAGAACCTACTCGAAAAAGAAGTGGAGGGGCTGGGCAATGAGATTGCGGCATTAAAGGGATCCGAAGGGGCTTCTGAAGCTCTACCTTCTGTAGTGAGCTTGCAGGCAGAGATTGCGGCTCTAAAAAAGGCAGTAGCCCAGGATGAAGTGAGCCGGAAGAGACTTCTCGACCTCCAAAAACAAATTGCCGATCGGATTGCGAGCGCAGAACGACTGGCTAAGGAGATTGAAAACCTGGATAAAAAAGTAGCGCAGAATTTGGACAAGCAGAAGTCCAAACAGATTGAACTCTACCTTCAGCTTTTTAAGGCCTTGTCAGCGGATGAGGCGGGATTGAAAGAACTATATTCGCCATTGCAAGAGGCTATTAATGAACTCGGAGACGAGATGCAATTCAGTGTTTCGGTCGGCTATCAGATCGATGCGAAATCATGGCTAGACCGGGCCGCAAGTTTCTTTGACGGGCGGCGTGTTGGTGCCGAGGCAAAACGTCAAGAGATTGAGAAGATAGTGGAAACAAAGCTGACTCCCGCATGGAAGAGTGGTGTGCCAGCCAATATCGAGGCTGCAATCAAAGAGCTTCTTACTGCAGTGGACGTTCGGACGTTTCCCGAAAAGTTCGGGACTTCCAGGCTGTCCCGAGTGGAGCTGTCTGATTGGCTTTTCTCCGTCGATCACATTGAGCTTTCATACAAGATTCGCTACTCAGGAACGGAGCTGGAATATCTTTCCCCAGGGACACGAGGGATAGCTCTGTTGGTCCTCTATTTGTTGATGGATGAAGATGATACACGCCCGCTCCTGATTGACCAACCGGAAGGCAACTTGGACAATTCATCTGTTTACAAGCAGTTGGTGCCATACATCAGGAAAGCCAAGAAGCGTCGGCAGATTATTCTGATCACACATAACCCAAACCTTGTTGTGGCGACTGACGCGGAGCAGATCATCATTGCGACTGCGGAGCGTCCCAGCAGCCAGCCCTACCCATGTATCCGATATAACTCGGGCGGCTTGGAACACTCAGTCGCTGGAAAAAATTTAGGGGTTCGTGAAGCGGTTTGTTTGCTTCTTGAAGGTGGTGAGGACGCATTCAGAGCCCGTGAGAATCGGTATTCGCTAGTTCAGCTTTAGACCATCATGCCCGACACCAACCAAAAACAACTCGGCAACACCCTCTGGAGCATCGCCGACCAACTGCGCGGGGCGATGGATGCGGACGACTTCCGCGACTACATGCTGTCCTTTCTCTTCCTGCGCTACCTCTCCGACAACTACGAGACGGCGGCGAAGAAGGAGCTCGGCAAGGATTACCCCGATGCGGGCGGCGACAGCCGCACGGTGCCGCTCGCGCTCTGGTATGCGAACAACCTGGACGACACTACCGAGTTCGAGAAGCAGATGCGGCGCAAGGTGCATTACGTCATCCAGCCCGCGCACCTCTGGAACAGCATCGCCAACCTGGCCCGCACCCAGAACGGGGAGCTGCTGAACACGCTGCAAGCAGGCTTCAAATACATCGAGACAGAATCCTTCGAGAGCACCTTCCAGGGCCTGTTTTCAGAGATCGACCTGAGTTCGCCCAAGCTGGGCAAGACTTACCCCGACCGGAACGCCAAGCTCTGCGCCATCATCCAGAAGATCGCCGAAGGGCTGAACGAGTTCTCGACCGATATCGACGCGCTGGGCGATGCCTATGAATACCTGATCGGCCAGTTTGCCGCCGGGTCGGGCAAGAAGGCGGGCGAGTTCTACACGCCGCAGCAGATTTCCGACATCCTCTCCGCCATCGTCACGCTGGACAGTCAGGAGCCCAAGACCGGGCCGAAGAAGCGGCTGGAGAGTGTGATGGACTTCGCCTGCGGTTCCGGCTCCCTGCTGCTCAATGTCCGCAAGAAGGTAGCCAAGGCGGGTGGCACCATCGGCAGGATCTTCGGGCAGGAAAAGAACATCACCACCTACAACCTCGCCCGCATGAACATGCTGCTACACGGGGTGAAGGACACGGAGTTCGAGATCTACCACGGCGACACACTGCTGAACGAGTGGGACATTCTGCGCGAGCTGAACCCGGCCAAGAAACCGCTCTTCGACGCCATCGTCGCCAATCCGCCGTTCAGCTACCGCTGGGACCCGAGCGAGAGCCTGGGCGACGATGTGCGCTTCAAGAGCCACGGCCTCGCCCCCAAATCCGCCGCCGACTTCGCCTTCCTGCTGCACGGCTTCCATTACCTGAAAGACGAAGGGGTGATGGCCATCATCCTGCCCCACGGCGTGCTCTTCCGGGGCGGTGCCGAGGAACGTATCCGCACGAAGCTGCTGAAGGACGGCCACATCGACACCGTCATCGGCCTGCCCGCCAACCTTTTCTACTCCACCGGTATTCCGGTCTGCATCCTCGTGCTCAAGAGGTGCAAGAAGCCCGACGATGTGCTCTTCATCAACGCCGCCGAACACTTCGTGAAAGGCAAACGCCAGAACCAACTGAGCGAGGAGCACATCGCCAAGATCATCGCCACCTACCAGCACCGCAGCGAGGAGCCCCGATATTCCCGCCGCGTGGAGATGGCCGAGATCGAGAAAAACGACTTCAACCTCAACATCTCCCGCTACATCAGCACAGCGGTGGGCGAGGAGGAGATTGACCTGTCAGCGGTACACGCCGAGCTGATGGAAATCGAAAGCACGATTCAAACAGCAACGGGCAAGCACAATGAGTTCCTGAAGGAGCTGCGAATTCCTCTGCTGCCAACAGGGAGGGTTGGCTCGTCAAAGGCATAGCTGGTGCTGCACCGGCGGCAGAAGTCGGCGGCGCGGTCGTTATTGAAGCTGGCGATCGAGGACGCAGGACAAGCTGCCCGCCGTTGAACCGGAGCGTTCGAGCCGCGCGTTCCGCACCAGTATTCGGCGCTATACAAACCGTGGTCGTGGGTTGGCTGGGATTCCATCGCGAGGCCATTGTTCCATTGCGACCGCGAATGCTTCCTGTAAGGCTTCCTCGGCTGCGTCGAAATCGCATAGCAGGCGGATCAAGGTGGCGAGCGCCTGGCGGGATTCGGATCGGTAGATTTCGTCAACTTTGATGCGGGCCTCTGTTATCGTATCGCCACTCATGATGCCGGTTAGTCTGCGCAGCCCAACTCCTTCATGGGACGGACTTCCACACTGCCGAATCGAGCCGCTGGAAACTGCGCGGCGACGCGGATGGCGTCATTCAGGTCCGGCACATCGATCATGAGAAACCCGCCCAACTGCTCCTTCGTCTCGGCAAATGGTCCATCGGTGGTCGAGGTTTTACCCTCTCTGACCCGCACGGGCTCTGCCAAAATGACATCCTGTGAGTATCGTCTAGATTGTCAAAGATCTTCGCGACTTCGTGCGAGGACGGTCTCGATGGCCCGCAGCATGCGAGCTGTGGGCCATGCACCGTTCATCGGTATGGCGCTCCAGGCGGAGGTAATGGCTTGTTTGATGGCCTGTGGCGGAACGGTGATCGTCCGAAGAAATGTCTGGTGCGGTCGGTTCGATCGGTAGTCCGGCTGTCGCGACGGGTGTGTGAGGTATCGTGCGATGAGATCACCGCTCATGCCGTGCAGAATCGTTCCGTGGAAGAGCAGTGCGTTCCTCGTTCGTCGCTGCGCGTTGCCGGAAATCTTCAACCCGTCGATTGCGAGGTCGCTAATTCCGCGGAAGTGTGTAGCCGGTTCCCATTCGCGAAGGACTGTGGCGATCCGTTCCAGCACATATCGATTGGTGGCGCGGATGTCAGCGAGGTTGGGATGCCAATTGAGCGGGAGCACCAAGGCATAAGAAAGACAACCAGGCCCCTGCAAGACGGTTCCCCCGCCACTCGCACGGCGAAGCACAGGGATGCCGTCTCGTTCGCAGGAGGCAAGGTCGACCTCGTCGGTTACGCGAGAGGCGCGGCCTAGGACGACGAACAGGCGATCGCTTTCCCAAAACCGGAGCACAGGATCTCCGCCTCGCTCATCCAGTTCATCGAGTAAGGCTTCATCCAGCGCAAGATTCTCGACCGGTAAGGAGAGAGTCAGATCGAGCAAACGGAGCGCAGGCACGTCATGACCGCTTGGGGATGAACAGGTGCGTTGGCGAGCCATGGAACGACTCCGCCGCTTCCATGACCGTTTCGCTCAACGTCGGATGTGGATGGATGGAGGCCGCGAGGTCTTCCGCGACTGCGCCCATCTCAATGGCTAGGACTCCTTCGGCGATCAACTCACCCGCGCCAACGCCGCAAAGCCCCATGCCGAGCACACGTCCGGATTCTGAGTCGAGTATGAGCTTGGTGAGGCCTTCATTACGGCCAAGCGTTGTTGCGCGACCAGAAGCGGCCCAAGGAAATCGCGCGACCTTCACGGCCTGTCCCGATGCCTTGGCCGATTCTTCTGTCAGTCCGCACCAGGCGATTTCAGGATCGGTGAAGACCACGGCCGGGATCGCCTGCGCATCGAAGGTTGTCTGTCGTCCGGCAATGACTTCGGCGGCGACCAACCCTTCATGCGTGGCCTTGTGTGCGAGCATCGGTTCACCCACGACGTCCCCGATGGCAAAAATCGTCGGCTCGGCCGTGCGCATCTGCCGATCGACTTGCACGAAGCCTTTCGGGGTGACTGCGATCTTTGTGTGTTCGAGCCCCAATTGCTCGGTACAGGGCTTTCGTCCCACGGCAACGAGGACGCGGTCGAAGCTGTCGGTGCTGGTTTCCTGGGAGCATGAGAAAGTTGCGACCAGACCGTCCTCCTGTGCCTCTAGTTGTTCCACCGTCGTGTTCAATCGGACGGCCTTGAACCGGCGTTGCATCCGCTGGTGTAGCGGACGCACGAGATCCGCATCGACGCCGTTCAGGATGCGTGGGAGCGTCTCGACCACCGTGACCTCCGAGCCGAGAGCTTGATAGACTGTGCCTAATTCGAGCCCGATATAGCCGCCGCCGACGACCAGGAGGCGCGGGGGGATGTCCGGCAATCGAAGTGCAGTCGTGGAATCCATGACGCGTGGATCGTCGAGCTTCAGAGATTTCGGAATAGTCGGCTGCGAGCCGGTTGCGAGGATGGCATGAGTGAACGAAAGTTCGCCTGGTGTGTTGGGGCCGGAGAGCTGAAGGGTCGTCGCATTCTTGAACGTCGCCCGCGCCTGGATGACCTCCACCTTCCGGCTGCCGGACAGGGCTCGTACGCCCTTTGTGAGCTTGCCGATGATCGCCTGCACGCGGTCACGAAATGCTTCCAGGTCCACGCGAGGTTTGTCGAAATGAATGCCCCAGGTTGCCGCCTCTTCTGCGTCGGTGAGCAAGCGGGCAGCATGCAGCAAGGCTTTGGAGGGAATACAGCCGCGCAACAGGCACGTTCCGCCCAGCTGTGGGTCCTCATCGATCAGGGCTGTGCGTAAGCCCAGGTCTGCGGCTTGGAATGCCGCGGCATAGCCGCCTGGTCCGGCACCGATCACCGCCACATCATAACGCGATTCAGCCATACCACCTCCGTATCTTGCCGTCTCCGGACGCTTCACCCATCACGAAATACGCTTCACGTCCCTTTCAGAGTCCCAGAAACATGCCCTGAAAATCTTCCAATACTTTGACAATCTCGTTGGTAAAGCGCGCACCGATCGCTCCGTCCACCAGCCGATGGTCGTAGGCTACGCACAGTTGCAGCACCCGGCGCGGCACGAACTGGCCGTCACGATACACCGGCGTCATGCGGGCCTTGCCGACACCGAGAATGCCGACTTGCGGCGGATTGATGATCGGCAGGAACGGACCGGCGCCGATCCCGCCCATGTTGCTGAGTGTAAACGTTGCTCCGCGTAGTTCTTCTAGCTTGATTTCCCTCTTGCGGGTGCGTTCGGCGAGATCGGCCAGCTCCAGCGATATTTGCAGGAGATCTTTCTGGTCCACCTGGTGAATCACCGGCACGATCAGCCCGGCTGGGGTGTCGACTGCCACGCCGAGGTTGTAATAGTCCTTGTAGATCACTTCGCCGTTAGTCAGATCGAGAGTCGCATTCAGTTGGGGGTACAGTTTGAGCGCATGGACGATCGCTTTCAGGAAGAGACTGCTCAACGTGAGTGTGGCACCTTTCTTCTTAAATTCCGGCGCATACCGCTTAAGCAGCGCCATGAGATCGGTAATATCGGCATCCTGGAATTGATGCACATGCGGGATCGTCGTCCAGGCTTGGGTCATGTTCGCAGCGATCTTTCGCCTGGTGGACGGAAGCGGCTCGCGCCGTTCAGACCCATAGACAGTGGAGAAGACATTGCGGCCCGCGCCCTGGGCGGTACCCCGTGTGGTCCGCTCCCGGACGAAGGCTTTCACGTCTTCGGCAGTGATCCGGCTACCGGCTTCCGATCCCTTGACCTGGGAGAGGTCTACGCCCAGTTCCCGTGCGAGCCGCCGAACCGATGGCGAAGCTGGGATAGCGGGTCCCGTGGGCGGCGCGGGGCTTGCTACAGGCTTCTGCTCCGTGGATGGCTCAACCGATTCGGGCAGGGCTGAAGTCGGTTCAGCCTGTTCCTGTTTTCGAGGCTTTACAGCATTTCCTTGGCTTGTTTCGGTGGTAGGTGGCTGCGGAACGGATGCCATCGCTGGCAGTTCCGATGACGAAGTCTTTTCCATCTTCGTCGCCCCCTCAGATCCGTCCAACTCAATGAGCGCCTGCCCAACCTTTACGTGATCGCCCTGCTGAACCAGCAGGCGTATGACGGTCCCGGCGCTCGGCGATGGAACCGGCACGGTGGCTTTTTCGGTCTCGAGCTCGATCAGCGATTGCCCCTCGATCACCTGGTCACCCTCGTGCACCAACAGCTGGACCACATCACCACCTTCGATACCTTCCGCCAGAAACGGCAGTTCGACTTTCATGGCATATCCTTCATATGTGGACGGGCTTGTCTGGTCACCGATGCCAAGGAGCCTCCGCTTCGGTCGAGACTCCAAGATCTCGCGCGGCCTGTGTCACGAGGCTTGCCTCGACGGTTCTCCTCCGGAACAGGGCGTAGAGCGTTGCCACGACCAGATGTTCGGCGTCGACTTCGAAGAAGCGCCGCAACGCCTTGCGGGTATCGCTCCGGCCAAACCCATCCGTCCCCAGGGTTAGGAGGCCGCCGGGAATCCACGGCGCGATCTGCTGGGGAACCAAGCGCACATAGTCGCTGACGGCCACACAAGGCCCGTCGAACTGTTCAACGGTCCGCTGCAGGAAGCTCGTGCGAGGTGCGGCTTCCGGGTGCAGCAGATTCCAGCGTTCGGTCTCGAGCGTGCTCATCCGCAGCTGTTTGTAGCTCGTCACACTCCATATATCGGCTGCCACTCCATAGCGCAGCAACAGGCCCTGTGCGCGCACCGCTTCGTTCACCAGCGGGCCGCTCGCCAGGAGATGCGCTCGGTGCTTGGCGTGATCCGGCGCGGATCTGAATCGATACAGACCTTCTCGGATACCTTCCTCTGCATTCGGCGGCATTGCCGGCATCGGGTAGGATTCATTGTACAGCGTGATGTAATAAGACAGGTCTTGCTGATCCTGGTACATCCTCTTGAGTCCGTCTTGGAGAATGACCGCCAGCTCAAACATGAACGCCGGATCGTAGGCCGCAATCGTGGGGTAGGCGCTGGCGAGCAGGTGGCTCTGCCCGTCCTGGTGTTGGAGACCCTCTCCCTCCAACGTCGTGCGCCCGGCGGTGGCGCCCAACAAAAATCCCCGCGTGCGCATGTCGCAGGCGGCCCAGATCAAGTCGCCGATGCGTTGAAACCCGAACATCGAATAGAAGATGTAGAACGGGATCATATTGACGCCGTGCGTTGCGTAGGCGGTTCCCGCCGCGATGTACGAAGACATGGCACCCGCTTCAGTAATGCCTTCCTCAAGAAGTTGTCCGTTTTTCGCTTCGAAGTAGTACAACAGCGAGCTTTTGTCGACCGGTTCATACAGCTGTCCGATATGTGAGTAAATGCCGTATTGTCGGAAGAGCGCTTCCAAGCCGAACGTGCGCGCTTCGTCGGGAATGATCGGCACGAGATATTTCCCGAGTTCCTTTAGGCTGAGCAGCCGGCTCAGCATTCGAGCGAACCCCATCGTGGTAGAGACGGAACGCTCTCCCGACCCTTCGAGAAATTCCTTGAATAGGTCGAGTGCAGGCGTCTCGAGCGATTGGATCTTGACGCGCCGTTCGGGGACGGGACCGCCCATCGCCGTGATGCGCTCGGCAAGGTACGCCGCCTCAGGACTGTCGGACGAAGGTCTGTAGAACGGGGTGGACATCAGGTCCGAGTCCGGGACCGGCACGCTGAATCTCGTGCGAAATTCACGAAGCTCCTGTTCGTTCATTTTCTTCTGTTGATGGGTGACGTTGCGCCCTTCGCCGGCTTCGCCAAGACCATAGCCTTTGATCGTTTTTGCCAGGATCACGGTGGGTTGCCCGTGGTGCTCCACGGCGGCCTTGTACGCGGCGTAGAGTTTTCGCGAATCATGCCCGCCTCGTAGCATCTTGTGGATTTGCTCGTCGGAATAGCTCTCCACCAGCTTGAGCAGTCTCGGATCGGCGCCGAAGAAATGCTCCCGCGCGAAGGATCCGCCATCCACCACATACTTTTGATACCAGCCGTCCACGACCTCGCCCATCCGCTTGACCAGCAGACCTTCCTCATCCTTGGCGAGCAGCGGATCCCAATCGCTGCCCCAGATCACCTTGATGACGTGCCAGCCGGCTCCCAGGAAGATCGCTTCCAACTCTTGGATGATCTTGCCGTTGCCGCGTACGGGCCCGTCGAGACGTTGCAGATTGCAATTGATGACCCAGATGAGATTGTCGAGCCGTTCACGGGAGGCGAGGGAGAGCGCGCCGAGACTTTCCGGTTCATCGGTTTCACCGTCGCCGATGAAGGCCCACACGCGTTGTTCGCTGGTATCCTTGAGACCGCGGTCCTGCAGGTAACGGTTGAAGCGTGCCTGGTAAATCGACAGGATCGGCCCCAGGCCCATCGATACAGTGGTAAATTCCCAGTAGTCAGGGAGCAACCAGGGGTGCGGATAGGACGGCAAACCCCGTCCGTCCGGGGCCAGCTCGGCTCGGAAGCGGTGGAGCGCTTCTTCCGGCAGGCGCCCCTCGACGAAGCTGCGCGCATAGTTCCCCGGCGTGGCGTGTCCCTGAAAGTACACGTGGTCCCCGCCCTGGGGGCCGTTCTTGCCGCGCAGAAAATGATGCAAGGCCACCTCATAGAGAGTGGCGGCCGAGGCAAAGGTGGAAATATGTCCGCCGATGCCGGGACGCTGCTGATTGGCCTTCACGACCATCGCCATGGCGTTCCAGCGGACCAGGCTGCGGATTCGGCGCTCTAACTCGAGGTTGCCTGGGTAGGGCGGTTGTTGAGAGGCGGGAATGGTGTTGACGTACGGGGTGTTGACCGATTGTGACACCTGGGCACCACGTTCGCCCAATCGATCCCGAAGCCGTTCGAACAAATACGCCGCTCGTTCGACGCCGTGCTGCTCAAGCACGTACTCAAGGGAGTCCAACCATTCCTGTGTCTCCTGGGGATCGGTGTCGGCCCGTGGTCGAGACGCGCGATCGTCGTCGCTCATGCGCGGGCCCTCGGTAGGTCATGAGTTGCGCGATATCCTATCTTCCTGTCAGTCCTTCCTTGAGTCGTTCTCACATCATGGGCCGGTTCGATCGTTTGATTAAGTTCTTGAGTCATCCGATTTCATTTTACCAGTTTACCCTCTCGGAATGTCCAGGGCCGCCGATCTCTTCTTTGATCTGACCTCGGGATTCCTAATAGAGCAAGTCTTCACTGTGGCGAGTCCGCCGCCGCTATATCATGAGATATGGATTTGACCGATGGAATGAACGCCTTCCTAGAGCGAGTTCGTTGATCGCCGATTTCCAAGCGCAGTGTTAGCAAGATGGTATGCCGTTTTGGCTGGTCAGCGGGAGAAATGATCGTTCAAACTGACCTGCACGCCACGCTCCGTGGTTTGTTAAGCGATGACCTGGTAGGGATGTGTAGGTCTATGCTTCGGTCAGCGGGGCATTGAAGGTTGTTTGGGCAAATAAAAGTACCAAACGCTCGCGGCGACCATCATATGAACATCATCTCGCTGACAGTTATGAAGGTGATCATCATGCGGTAGGATTACGGTGGTTCTTTCAGTCTATTTAGAGAAAAGGGGGCAGTAGCCTCTCAGCATCCTGCCCCCCCACGTCCTCTGAAGGAGCCGTGACTTATAACCAGGTGACGCGTTCGGCCGGTCGGATGTAGATCGGCTCTTCCACTTGAACCCGGGCCACTTCTTTGCCTGATTTATTGAACCCCAACACGGTATCGTTATACATCTCGAACCGCTTGCCGTGAATCTGGGTTTCAAACACTTTCGGCCCCGGAATGACGTCATAGCGGAACACGATCTGTTGGCTGGCTCGCCAGAGCTGAAGCACGGCCAGCAACTCGCGGCTGGGCACCAGGTACTTCTCGATCGCATTGTCGACGCCGGGGCCGAACATCTGCCGTGCATAGCCGCGCGGCGAGTGCCGGGGGGGTATATAGAAGCCGTTGGGCTCGGTCCCCCATTGCGGATACAGCGGCAAGGCGACTTGCTCCACCCGGATGGCATAGTAGAGCGGGTGCCACCGATCCTCCGCCCACAACCCATCGTCCCCGATGCGCATGAGACTCTGCATGCGGATCTTACCGACGCAGGCCGCCATGCAGCGGGTTTCCATCGGCTCCCCCCCGGTGAGCGGATCTTTCCCCTCGATGCGCGGATAACAAGCGATACATTTTTCACTGACCCGCGTGGTGCCGCGATACATTGGTTTCTTGTAGGGACACTGTTCCACGCACTTCTTGTACCCCCGACAGCGGTTCTGATCGATCAGGACAATCCCGTCTTCCGGCCTTTTATAGATGGCCTTGCGCGGGCAGGCCGCCAAGCAGCCGGGATAGGTGCAGTGGTTGCAAATCCGCTGGAGATAGAAAAAGAAAGTTTCGTGTTCCGGAAGACTGCTCCCCGTCATCTTCCAGGGTTCGTCCCGCGAGAAGCCGGTCTTGTCAATGCCTTCGACCAACGCCCGCATCGAGGTGGCCGTGTCTTCATAGATATTCACGAACCGCCATTCCTGATCCGTGGGAATGTACCCGATGGCCGCCTGCCCGACCTTGGCGCCGGCGTCGAAGATGGTCATCCCTTCAAACACGCCGTACGGGGCATGGTGTTTCCGACCGACGCGCACGTTCCACACCTGCCCGCCCGGATTCACCTGTTCGATCAGTTGGGTGATTTTGACGTCGTAGAACTGGGGATACCCCCCATACGGCTTGGTCTCCACGTTGTTCCACCACATGTATTCCTGCCCCTTGGAGAAGAGCCAGGTGGACTTATCCGCCATACTGCAGGTCTGACACGCCAAGCACCGATTGATATTGAAGACGAAGGCAAACTGCCACTTCGGATGTCGTTCCTCATAGGGGTACAACATCTTCCGTCCCAGTTGCCAGTTGTATACTTCAGGCATAGTCTCCTCCGTAATGCTTACATTTGCAATTCTCAGGACGGCTGCTCCTGCACATCACCGATGGATATCGCAGGAGTCCCAAGTCATTGCATTTAGACTTTAATCTTGATGTGTTCACCCTTGAGCCACTTGATCATGAATTCATTTTCCTGCCCCGGTGTAAAGCCGGTCCGGACCGGTTCCCAGGGGCCGCGAGCGCCAATGCCGCCGTCTTCCGCTTTGGTGATGCGGATCAGACATTCCTTCGGGACGGTGTTGATCGCATGGTGATCAACCTGGTAGCCCCATTTGAACTTCCAAGCGATGGCGTGCTTACCAGGCAAGGAGTCAGTTTGGTGAATTGGCATGAGCCAATTCCGTGTAAAGGACTGCTGCGCGCCATATCGGAAGTTGGACTGATACCCGGTATCGATCGCGATGGCGCGACCGTCCGGCCTGGTTTCATGGCCTTTCACCGACTTGGCCGTCGACACGTAGGGCGCGTGCTTGGCCATCGTCACGTGATACGGATACGATGGGTTGTACTTGGCCCGAATCATCAAGCGCGCCACCTTGTAGTAGGGATCGCTTGGCTTCCACCCTCGATAGGGGCGGTCAACCGGATTCCCATCGACGTAGACATAGTCCCCGTCATTGATCCCACGGTCCTTGGCTGCCTGCGGATTGATATGGATTTGGTGTTCACCCACACCGGGCGTTCGCTTGTCCATCCGATAGGGATCGCCGAAGTTCGACTCATAAATCTGCACCCAGTCGTTCACCGACCACTGGCTATGGACACGGTGCCGGGTTTTCGGCGTGACGCAGTAGAACTGGTAGCCCTTCTCCCACAAAGGATTCGCATGGCGCATAATTTCATGCCACGACAGCTTGATATTCCTGACCGTCTTGTCGTCGTGGTGTTGCGCGGTGATCGGAATGCCGTAGTCATCTGGACGGACGTAGGGGTTCGTCGTGAAGATGGCGTTCGGTAGGTACGGGGTAGCCTCCGGCCCTTCACGGTGCACGATGAAGTTTTCACCGTACTCGATGGCTTCCGGTTCAATACGATAGCTCTCGATGCGTCCCGATCTGGTCCACATCGGCTTCGACTCGTTGGTCTCCTCCCAGAGGGGATGCCGAGGATAGGTTCGAACCATCACCATCCAACCCTTTTCAGACTTCAAGAGCACATCGGCGCTGTAACCGTAAAAAGTGCTGGACGCGTCAAGGAGGCGTTGTGCGTATACATCCACTCGATTCTGATAGACAAAATGGAAGACCTCTCGCATCCGTTTCTCGCCCGTGATATCGGCGAGTTTTGCCGCCACCCCCGCAAACGTATCCGCATCGTTCCGCGTGTCGTACAGTGGCCTGATCCCACCTTTCCAGATCTGCACCCAAGGATTTGACACTGTGGCCGTCATTTCCGGATAGGTGAACTCCATCCAGGAGTTCACGGCAAAGGCGATATCGGCATGGTTGACATCGGACGTCATCTCGATGTCCTGCGTGATGAGACATTCGATGTTGGGGTCGACGTTGCGCACCATATCGTAATGGTGCTTGGCGTTGTTCAAAAGGTTGACGTTGACGACCCACCGCAGCTTGCTGGGGGTCGGCATATGGGTCTTCCCGGTGAATACTTTTCGGCCATACTTCGGCGTATTAACAATCAAGGCCGTATCACCGTGATTCCAATACGCGGGCTCTTCGCCATAATAGTAGTTCCGGTATTTAATTTCCTTTCCATGCGCATTGGGGTCCAGATTCATGTGCCAGGGATCTTCCGATAAGTGTACCCCGCCACCGACTCCCGACCAGGGCGTGGCATTCCAAATCCCCACTTTGTAATTGCCGGACCAGGTATGGCAGCCTGTGCCGAACTTACCGATATTGCCGGTCAAGGTGAGGACGAGGGCCGCGGCTCGTCCCGCTTCCGTCATGTGGAAATAATGACAGACCCCTTCGCCGTTGTGAATGGCAGACGGCTTGATCGTGCCCGAGTCGCGCGCCCAACGGACGAGCAAGTCTTTAGGGGAGCGCGTGATCTGATGTACCGTGTCCAGATCGTAGTCTTGCAGATGGATCAGATACATCTGGTAGATCGGCATGGCGTCGACTTGTCTTCCATTCAGCAATGTGACGCGATAGCTGCCGGTCAAGGCTGGATCAATCCCGCTTTGTTCGAAGTGCCAGCCGACCTGCTCGCGATGGAGCGCTACCGCCTCTTTCTTCGCCAGGTCCCACACCATGAGGCCCCCTAGCCGCTCGATTTGATTCGGTTTCAGCCCTTGGATCCGGCCTGAGTAGCTGTGCGAAAAGTCCGGGAATTTGTAGTTTGGAATGACATCACGGGGGTCCAAATACTGCAGAGTGTCCGTTCTGACTAGCAGAGGCATATCCGTGAAGTCTTTGATATAGTTGATGTCCTGCATGTTCTCATCGAGAATGATCTTGCAGGCACCCAGGAACAGCGATGTGTCCGATTGCGGCCGAAGGGGAATCCAGTAGTCGGCTCGAGAGGCCGTTGGATTGTATTCAGGAGTGATCACCACGAGACGGGCACCACGTTCGATCGATTCGAGCTTCCAGTGCGCTTCCGGCATCTTGTTCTCGACGAAATTCTTGCCCCAACTCGTGTTCAGCTTCGTGAAGCGCATATCGCTCAAATCAACGTCGCAATTTTGTGTGCCGTTCCAAAATGGCTGTGAGGGATCTTGGTCCCCATGCCAGGTGTAATTGTTCCAATAACGACCGCCTTGCGCCTGATCCGGCCCGACCTTGCGTATCCAGGTATCCAGCAACGGCAGGACGCTGTTGTTGAAACGGGTATTGGAGTGTTTGCCAATGAATCCGAGAATGGGCATGCCTGCCCGGTGCTTGAAGCAGCGCACTCCCGCGCCCTTCATCATTTCAATCATCTCAGGCGCATAACCTTGCTCGCGAAGGCGTCGCGCGCCAGCCTCACCACTATATCGGGTGGCAATCACAATCATCGCCTTGGCTGCATAGGTGAAGGCCGTATCCCAAGACACTCGAAGCATATCGTCAAGGAATCGACCATCGAACTTGTACTTCCGTTTCGATTCGTGGGTCAGCTCAGGAGATCCGTCGTCCACCCATTGCTTCCACCCCTTTCGCATCAAGGGCCCCTTCAGCCGATAGGGCCCGTACACCCGCCGATGAAAGGTAAACCCCTTGAGACACATACGTGGGTTGTGGGCGAACGTACCCCGGTTTCCATACAGATCTTCATAGGTCTGGTGGTCGTAGTTCTGCTCGACCCGCATGACCACTCCGTTCCGAACGAAGGCCCGAATGCGGCAGGCGTGCGTGTCGTTCGGGGAGCAGACCCATGTAAAGGATGAATCGTAACGATATTGATCGTGATAGACCCGCTCCCACGATCGGTCCGGATACTCTCCCAAGGGGTTGCCGACCTCGATCACCGGCTGGAGCGCCGTCAATGCCAGAACTTTGTCCGCCACCGCTATGGCAGCGATCGTGCCGGCAGATGCTTTCATGAACTGCCTACGCGTGATGACCATGTGTTCTACCTCCCATTAGTAGTATGAGGAAGACGCAGTGAGTATGAGGAAGATCAGTATTCTTGTTTTTTGTTGGTTTCCATTTCTTGAGCTCTACGTGTGTCCTTTGCTCGTTGACGAGTTGGTAACAAGCGTGACTTTGGCGTGGGTCAGAGTGGACGTACCAAACATTCACGACAATGCAGTTTAGCCGAGTGCTATTGGGATGAGGGAAAGAAAGACTACTGGATGAGTTTCTAGAAACTACGAGGTTTTGGTGGACCAACTACCGTAGTGCGTGCAGGTATCACGAAGCTGTGATTAACCCATGCGCGATTGCGTATTTGACGAGATCAGTCGTCGTATGGACGTGGAGTTGCTCCATGATCTTAGTCTTGTGAAACTCAACAGTACGATGAGAAATCTTCAGTTGGTCGGCGATTTCTTTCGCGGACAATCCCTCAGCAACCAATTGCAGAATCTCGTGTTGCCTCGTCGTTAAGTCGTCGATCGTGGCCAAACGAGTTTGTGTCGGCTTAAGGAACGAGGTCACGACTTCTTTCGTAATGAGCGGAGTCACGTAGAACTTGCCGCTCATCACGGACTGCACTGACTGCATCAATTCAGTGGCCGCCGATCGTTTCAGTAAATAGCCGGACGCTCCTGCTCTGAACGCTGCGTCAACATAGGCCATGTCGGCATGCATCGTGACGAAAATCAATTTCACTGCGGGGGCCTGCTTCTTGAGTTTCTTCGCCGCCTCGATGCCGTTCAGACGAGGCATTGAAATGTCTAATATCACGACGTCAGGTTGGAGGTTTATAGTGGCTTCAATTAAGGTGCGCCCCTCTTCTACGGATCCTACTATGTCGCAATAGTCTTCCAGTAACTTCTTGAAGCCCTCGATCACAAACGTATGGTCGTCAGCCAAAAGAATTCGTGGTTTCTTCATGTCGCGCTCCAGAGAATGGAATTGTCACAACAATGCGTGTTCCTCGCCCTAGCTCAGACTGGATGTCTAATCGGCCTCGCACGGACCGCACCCGCTCCCGTATATTGACCAGACCCAACCCGGGATGGCGAGCTTGAATGTCCTTGAGATCGAAGCCGACACCGGTGTCGTAGATCGATAGCGCAATCTCTTGATCGTCACAGGTCAATTCGAGCTCCACACGTGCGGCGCTGGCATGTTTCATGATGTTGGTAAGACTCTCCTGCGCAACTCGATACAGACAACTGGCGATAGCGCGCGGCAAAGGATCAGCCGTCTCTTCTTGGACGATTACTGTCTTAATCCCTGTCCGATCTGACCATTCATCCGCCATGTGTTTGAGCGCTGCGGTAAGACCCAGATCGTCCAGGATAGAGGGGTGGAATTGGTACGCCATATGACGCACGTCATCAGAGATCCGTGACAACCGTTGACTGAGGGACTGAATCGTCCCCTTCACTTGGGTCGTCATGGTCGATGGATCGGATAGCATGTTTCCAATTTCAATTACTACCAAAGCCAGGCGTTGGTTGATGTCGTCGTGGAGCTCGCGCGCGATGCGGCGACGTTCTTCTTCTTGTGCCGTCATCAATTCGGTGGTCAATGACTGCAGCTGCCGCTCCGTTCTCAACCGGTCTGTGATGTCTCGCACAATCACTGTAAAGGTTGTCCTCTTACCGACGATCAGCTTTGAGATGCTCGCCTCTGCGGGGAACTCACTTCCATCCTTCTTCGTCCCGAACACATCACGCCGTTGTGCCATGTGACGAATGGGATCGAGAGTTTTAGCGAACACGTCATGATCTGTATGATCGATCCAAAATCGTTCGGGAAGCAACAGAGCAATCGGTTTCCCTATCACTTCGCTCGGATTATAACCGAATAGCTTCACCGCTCCTTGGTTAAAGAGTGTAATGGATAGATCGTATTCCGTCACAATAATGGCGTCCTCGGCGATGTCTAGGATGCCGGCAAGCCGGCCTTGTGATAGGCGCAGCGCTTGTTCAGTCCGTATGTGTTCGGTAATTTCCATGACCAAGGTGCGATTGACGGTGGCGAGTTCCTGGGTTCTCTGTGCGACCTTGTGTTCTAAATCTTCGTTCGCCTTCTGCAGCGCCGTCTCGGCCTGTCGCCGTTTCCATGCAAACCACACGAGAACCCATAAAATGACAATCGTAATCGACCGGTTCCCCATCTGAATCCAAGGCGGCAAATTAGCGAACCATGGAGTCCCAAGCCCCCCGACCAGCGTGAGGACCGTTCCTGTGCCAGCGGCTATGGCCGGCATCCATGAAAAACGTGAGGCCGTCGCCACTAACACGACTATGACATAAAACTCATGGTCGGCGAAGGCGGTCGGAGAATGAATGTCGAAAGAAAATAACCCGGCCAGGAGCAGAGCCATGAAGCCGATCAGGATGGATTCTCTCAAACGAGCGTCTATACGCATTGTGTCGTACCACGGAATGAGCTGCGGTTGTTGCTTAAGATTATCGAGGATGACAGGCGCGCGTCAAATGAGGTTTATTGACAGACTGAGACAATAGGGACACCTTCCCCACCTGTTCCGAAGGCGTCATCTGGGCAGTGATGCATGATCCCATCGAAGTCAGCGCGGCACAGATTCGAAGGTTTCGCACCCTCTTAGGTCACGATAATGTGCGGCCGACGCAACCGCTGCATAAGCGCTTTGTGCTGGAGCCTAATTCTATCTACACCACTGAGATAAAGAACTGACTATAATAATTGGTCTTTGATCGTGTTGTGGCCGAAGTAATCGTAAATCTCGATACATTCGATCGACCAAGCAGGTAATGGGTATGTCTTCAAGGCGATACATCACGTGGCCTGGGCCTCTCGACCTTCAGCCATCTCAAAGATTTGGAAGTGCTGCTGGTCGATGAGATCATAGTCGTTCATCAGCCGATAGCCGGCAGCTTCCATTTCGAGACGAACTTTTTCCTTAGCGATTCGATTCCCGAACATGCCGGAGAAGAACCCGCGAGGCTGGAAATCGAGGATCGCGACGCGCCCGCCTGGTCTCAAGGATGACGCGAAGGAGCGAAAATAAGTTTCTCGATCCATCATCTGATGGTAGGTGTTACAGCTGAACACGAGGTCGACCGGCTCCGGAAGTTGTGGATCGTTCGGCTGGGCTCGCACGGGTCGCACATTCGGAGTCCCTCGCGCGACCATTTCTTTAAAGATCATGTCCAGCGCCGCCTTATTGATGTCAACCGCATAGACTGTTCCTCGTGGGCCAACCGCCTTGGCCAGATGCCAGGTAAAATACCCTCCACCGGCACCTAAGTCTGCAACGCGCGACCCCGGCGCAATCGACAATTTGTCGATGATCCCTTGTGGCTTCTGCCACGTATCTCGCGAGGGATCATTCAAGCGCTCATAGGCAATCTCAGCACAACCAGTGAGGCCTAGACCGACAATCAATGTGAGAATCATGGGTGTAGGTAGGGGCTTGTGGATCACGGAGCCTTCCTTTCTACTTAAGACCGCTGTTTCAGGTCAGTGACCATCAGCATTAAGAGATAGATGCGGAGCCAACATTTTGTCTGACGATTTAGTCAACATCGTTTACGTTCTTACTCCCGCCAACGTCATCGCTTCGGGGTCCACGGCCTCCGGTGTCGTGTGTGATTCGATTGGCCGATGCTGAGCTGCGATCATCGCATAAAACACTGGTACGACAAATAGAGTGAACAGGGTTCCGACCGTCATGCCTGTCACCAGGACCATGCCGATGCTATTCCGCGCGGCCGCCCCCGGACCTGTCGCCAGGACCAGTGGGAGATGTCCAAAGACAGTGGCTGCAGTGGTCATCAGCACAGGCCGTAAGCGAGTCATGGAGGCCTCGCGGACTGCCGCCACGCGAGAGCACCCCAGAGTCTGCAGTTGGTTGGCGAACTCCACGATGAGAATACCGTTCTTGGCAATCAGCCCAACCAGGGTGATCAGACCGACCTGGGAGTAGATGTTTATCGTTGTGAGGTCCAGAAAGCTGACCACCAATGCACCTGCGATTGCGAGCGGAACCGACCCAACCAGAACGATGAACGGATCACGGAAGCTTTTGAACTGGGCGGCCAGCACCAAATAGATCAGGATCACCGCGAAACCGAGTGTGACAGTGAGTGCCTCTCCCTCTTGCCGGAGTTGTCGTGACTCACCGGCATAGTCGAGGACGACACGCGGGCCAACCGACGCGGCTGCCGTTTCCAACACGCGGAGGCCTTCTTCCTTCGTGACCCCGGGTTTGAGGCCTCCGAAGATGCGGACCGCATTGCGTTGTTGGAAACGGTTTAAGGTGCGAGGCGCGGTACTGGTCTCGATGTGAGTGAATGTCGACACCGGCACCAACTGGCCGCCTGGCGTTTTGATCTTGAGGTCGAGCAGCGGATCAAGTGTTGCGCGATCCTTATCGCCGAGTTGAGGGATGACTTTGTAACTGCGATCGAAATAATTGAACCGATTGACGTATCCACCGCCGAGCAACGTACCCAGCTCGCGCCCGACTCCAGCCAAGTCAAAGCCCAAATCAGCGAGTCGCTCCCGATCCAAAAGGACGCGCGCCTGGGACAGATCGATCTTCAGGTCGGTGTCTACGTACAAGAACTTGCCGCTCTGCCACCCTGCGCTCAATACGGACCCGATTGCGTCGAGCATCTGCTCGGCGGGCGCATCGCTCTGTAGGACCAACTCGACGTCGTACTGACCGGGGGTAGGGAGAGGCGGGTCCAATCTGGGAAAGACGCGAAGTCCCGGCACCTGCGAGACGGCGACATAGACGTCGTCATATATCTCTTCGGTTGAACGGGCCCGATCGTGCCAATCTTTGGCCACCACACCTCCGAAGCCTCCCCAAGCAGTGGTGAGCGACCAGGTATAGTCGGTTTCGGGGATGGCCGTGATCGCTTTGACGATCTGGAAGTGTTGGCGATTAGTGGCGGCAACGGTGGAGTCAGGCGAGGCTTCGAAAAACAGACTGATATGGTTCTGGTCTTCTACGGGAGCAAGTTCTTGGCGGGAGAAGTGATAGAGCGGCCAGGCTGCGATCGTGACGAGGAGTGCTGCAACCATGATCCCCCATCGCATCGTCAGTGCGCCATCAAGCATCCGCCCATAGGTCCGACGGAGCGATTCAAAACCGCGGGTCACCTGCCTCGTCAGCATCCCTTCCTTTCCCTCCGGGTGCACGAAACGCGAACTCATCATCGGGGAGAGCGTGATCGCGACGATGCCGGACAAGACCACTGCGACAGCCAGAGTCATCGCAAACTCGAGGAACAGGGAGCCGGTCAGGCCGCCTTGGAAGCCGATAGGAGCATAGACGGTGGCGAGCGTGATTGTCATGGCGACGATCGGGCCGAGCAATTCACGGATGGCGGCTTTCGCGGCCTCGATTCGGGATTGTCCCAGCCGGATATGCCGCTCTACATTCTCCACGACCACGATTGCATCATCTACGACCAAACCGACGGAGAGGACGATGGCGAGGAGGCTGAGGAGATTCAAGCTGAAACCGAACGCAGCCATGAACAGAGCCGTGCCGATCAACGAGACCGGCAGGGCGACCAGCGGGACAAGCGCTGTACGGACCGATCCCATGAAGAGAAAGACCACTACGCCTACAATCAAGATCGTCTCCGACAAGGTTTTCGTGATTTCCGCCAGCGCGTTTCGGATGAACATGGTGCTGTCCCAGACGAGTTTCATCTCGATATCACGCGGTAGTATTGGACGGAGCTGTTCAATTTCGTCACGCAGCCGGTGTCCGACTTCGATTTCGTTCGTGCCGGGCACTGCCCAAATCCCGAGGTAGACTCCTTCGATTGCGTCGTACTTGGCGATCATGTTCGCCTCTTCCGCTTCCCGCTCGATCTGCGCCACGTCCTTCAGTCTCACGATGGCACCGCCGCGGTCGGCTACGACCAGGTCTTCAAATTCAACAGTTGAACGGAGATCGGTGTTTGCCAGCAGGTTGACCTGCACCACATTGCCCTTGGTGCGGCCGAGGGCAGCCAAGTAGTTGTTCCGCCGGAGGGCGGCTTGCACATCGCCAGGGGAGAGATTGAGCGACGCGAGGCGGTCTGGGTCGATCCAGATACGCATCGCGATCTGTCGGTCGCCTTCGAATGTCACGCGTTGGACGCCGGGCAGTGTTGAGAGCTGAGGCTGTAATGTCCGTAGAAGCCAGTCTGTGATGGCTGGAACCGTGCGTTCGGTCGAGTTAAAGCTGAGGTAGAACGACGCGTAGGGCCGATCAGCCCGCTGTATTTCGATCGCGGCCGGCTCGGCATCCGGTGGTAGTTCCGATCTGACCTGCTGAAGTCGCGCGGTGATCTCTGCCAATGCTGCCGTGCTGTTGTGATTCAATTTCAGATGGACGGTAACGGTGCTGACACCGGCGCGGCTGGTCGATTCTACATAGTCGACGCCGCTGATGGCGGACACGACCCGTTCAATGGGTGTGGTGAGGAAGCCACGAACTGTTTCGGCGCTGGCCCCGTAGTAGATGGTTGTAATGACCACCTGCGAGTTTTCGATCTGTGGGTATTGTTGGACTGGCAAGGTCGTCAGCGCTCGCCAACCAGCGAGCAGGATCATCAGGTTGACGACAATCGCCAACACCGGATGCTTGATGAACATATCGGTGAATGATGTTTGAGCGGTGTCCGGACTCATGAGCATCCGTCTATGGCTTCACGGCCGTGCGATCATCTTCGGATAGAGCCGCGGGCGTGTCTGCGATCGCGACGAGGAGACCATCGCGGAGTTTGAAAGATCCCTGAGCCGCAATCTGCTCGCCAGGTGTCAGCCCACTATAAATGACGACCTCATCGTTCAACATCGGCCCGCTTTCGACCTGACGAGTATGTACACGCATCCGGCCGTCGTGGTCTGCTGCAAGGACGAACACCTGATCGTTTCCCGGTCCCTTGCGTAACGCACTAACCGGGATGGCGACCACACTCCGTGTCGCGCCGACGGGAACGCGAACGCGCACCGATGCACCCGGTGCCGGTACATTTCGGGCCCCCTCGACCCTAGCCCGGACCATGGCATTCCGAGTCGTCGGATCAACGCGTGCATCGAGGGCAACGATCTTGGCTGTGAGTTTAGGGGAATCCCCAGACGCAGATACCTCAACGGTTTCACCGACGCGCAAACCCAATGCCACCTGCTGCGCGACTGTGAAGTCGACATGGACTGCTTCCCCAACACCTTGCAGTGTCGTCAAGAGTGTTCCTTCATCCAGATACTGCCCGGGGTGGACGTCTGCCATACCGACCCTGGCTCGGAATGGAGCCCGGATTGTCTTCTTGGCAATGATCGCTTTGGTGCGTGCAATCTGTGCCTGGGCGACATTCACGTCTGCTTGCGCCCGATCCACTTCCTCCTGTGTCGTGGCGAGCTCTTGACTGAGGTTCTGTCTGCGATTGAGGACTGTCTTGGCAAGCGCGACCTGGGCCTCCTGGGCTCGTAGGTCAGCTTCCTCGACCGAGACGTCGAGTGTGACCAACAAGGTGCCGGCTTCGACGATTTGGCCTGGGATAAGCCGAACCTCGCGAACGGTCCCGGCGAGCTCGTTCTTCAGCGTAATTGATCGTAGCGCGAGGACCGTCCCGATCGAGGTCGTGGTCTGGCGGTGGTCAATGGCTCGCGCGACAGCCGTGGTCACCGATTCCATCGGCTCCGGTTGATTAGCCGAGGCTGCTTCTTCCCCCTGGATGGTTTCATATTTCCACGCGGCCAGACCGATGCCCAGCAGGAGCACAATAACCACAAGAACGATCGATCCGATCCAGTTTGGACGATTCATGATAGGCTCACCCGACCATGGTACCAAATTTTGGTCTTCCAAGGCTGTAGGGTCCAGGTTGGGTCCGGTCAAGCGGACGGGTTTGTAAGAAATCACACGATTGATCGACTATCTTCACTGGCATCGCGTGGAATTCAGCTAACTATTGTAGAAGTACGTGTCTCGTGATATCAAATTCCGCGCCGGAGGTTTCCGCGAGTATGAATGAAGTAGTCAGCCCTGACTCACGGCGGTGGATCGATGAACATGGAGACTATCTCTACCGGTTTGCTCTCGCCCGTGTGTACGATTCGAACGTTGCCGAAGATCTTGTCCAAGAGACCTTTCTGGCTGCACTCCAAGGTACTCGTCGAGAAAGTGGACCAACGGCCGAGCGCCGATGGATGGTTGGCATCATCAAGCACAAGATCGTTGATCATTTTCGGAGAATGGCCAGAGAGCCGGTGCACGACGACAGTCGTTCGGACGTCCCTTTCAGAGACGATGATTTCTTAGCTGATGGCCACTGGACACCAGGAGTTGGGGAGAGTCGCGGGTGGCCAGACAACCCAGATGCGTTGCTTGAGCAGAAGCAATTTTGGGGTGTTTTGGCGTGCTGTCTCGACAAGTTGCCTCCCCGAGCGGCCCAGGTGTTTACGCTCCGCGAGGTTGACGAGATGGACACCGAAGAGATCTGTCGCTTACTGCACCTCACGCAGACGAACCTCGGTGTGATGTTGTATCGTGCGCGAAAACAGCTCCGCCACTGCTTATCCACTCGCTACTTTGGACGGACCGAGGGTGCCGTACAATCATGAGCTGGGTTGCACGTCTCTTACCGACTTGTCAGGAGATGTCGAAATTGCTCTCGGATGCGTTGGATCAACGGTTGCCATGGCACATCCGGACGCGCATGTTCGTCCATCTTAGGATGTGCGTGCTCTGCGAGCAATATCGACATCAACTTGCACTGCTTCGTCGTTTCCTTCCGTTCAAAAACGATTCGCACAGCTCGGGGGTACAGGTGTGGCAAGCTGGGCTTTCAGATGAAGCCAAGGAGCGCATCCGACGAGCTCTCGACTCGTCCCATTCGTGACGTAGCCTTCCTCAGAAGCAGTCCATCGAACTGAAAATTGGCTTGCCACGGTCTGTAACAATGGCGCCTCCTGTAGGACATGCTGGTAACGGCTGTTTCATCAACTCATAAGGAGATTCTACAAATAGGGCCACCTTTACGTTCGTCGACAGTCACGGTACGAAGGCCCGACTGTCACGGGTGAGACATCGCCACCAACGAAAGGGGGCAGCGAATGCGGTACGTCGGGTTGGATGTCAGTGGCAAGAGTCTGGTGGCGTACGCGGTTACCATGCGGAAACAGCGTGTGTTTGAGGGCGAGCGGTCTGCATCGTGAGCGGAGTTGCGGGCCTTGATGCAGGCCGTAGGCCGCGGCGGCAAGCTGGTCGCTGTCGAAGCGGGCAATCAGCTGAAGTGGATCGTGGAGGTGTTGAAGAAGATGGACGGCGTGCAGGTGCATGTGGTGCATCCGAACGAAGTGAATTGTATGACTGAGAGCCGGGGCAAGACGGATCGCGTGGATGCGAAGAGGCTTCGCGAAACTTGCCGGGGGGGCTGCTGCCGCGAGCGGTGCATGTTGTGGAGGGACCGGTGCGGGAGCGACGAGAGTTGGTGAGTGCACGGCAGCAATTGCAGAGCAAGCGAGTGGCGCTGCTCAATACCATCCAAGGCTATGTGTATCAGGCAGAGCACCGGTTGCCGGCAATGTTTTTTACGGAGCCGACGTGGCGCGCGCAGTTGGCTCGACTTCCCGTCAGTGTTCCACTCCGGCTGATCATCCAGACGTTCATGACGAGCATCGAGGTGTTGATGACGGCGGAGCAGCAGCTCACGGTTCGGTTGCAGGCCATTGCGGATCTGCGCTGTGACTGGGTCGAGACGATTCCGGCTCTTGGGGCAGTATCGGCTCGGGTGATCATCAGCGCGGTGGATGAGGCGCGCCGCTTCGAGGACCAGGAAGCCGTGCTAACTATGCCCTTGCGCCGACGATTTATCAGAGGGGGACGGTCCAGCACCTCGGGCGGATCAATCGCGATGGGCGGGGGAGGTCCGGATGGTGTTGCTGCAGTGTGCCCAGACAGTGGTGCGCATGAAAAGTCAGGGAGCGAAACCTCTCCGGCAGTTCTTTGCTCCGGTCATGCGGCGACGGGGGAAGAAGCTGGCGGTCGTCGCGTTTGGCGCGGAAATTACTGACGACGGCCTCCGGCGTTCTGAAGTCAGGGCAGCCGTATGACCCTCGCAAGCTGCAGTCGGCGATGGTGTAGGGTGCCCACAACGGGTCGGGCCAAGGTCTTTCGCCCTGATGGACAGGCACAAACAGTGAACCTGCATGCGGGGTTGGGTCGTTACAACTCAGTTGCATACTTCATCGACGGCAAGCCGGTGAGAGTTTCAGGGTATCACGTGATGGAGCACGAGGGCGTCACCATGCAGTTGCCAAACAAGAACGTCAGAAGCTGTTTGCAGAAAACCAGGCAAGTATAGGTATATACCCGCCTTCTGAGGCTGCTGCGCCTACGGTGTGGGCATCAGCCAGAAGTTTGTCTCAGATCCGGAGGTCTGGAAGATTGTGGGTGGGGCGCTCTACTTAAACTTGGATAAAGAGATTCAAGGCAAGTGGGAAAACATGTTCCCGACCACATCAAGAAGCCAAATACCAACTGGACGGAGATCAAGGTGAACCGTCCCTGAGAACTCTAACCTCTCTATGACCGGCCCGCCGCATGTTTAAGCGGCGGGCTCGACACTGCCGCATGTGTGCTGGTTGTTCACTCCAAATTTAACCAGCCGCTTTCTGTTTGGTGTGCGCACACTGCAGACCAACCCTCAGCTACTTCAAACCCTCAGGGACCTGCCCGTATCCTATCACGGTGTTCTCTGGCCAAATCCCTGGCTTCTTGCGAAGCCTTCCTATAATCGTCCGCAATGCGACGAGCATGGATTATGTGACTATTCAAATGTGGATCCGCAGCTTCCCCTCCCATTTGCGCCTCATAGACTTCGGCTGTGTGCTCCCATTTGTCTGCCTTTGCTTTCAGATCTTTAGCTACTTCAGCGTAGTGCATCGCGAGCTCCCGATGAGATCCTTTTTGAATCAGGGCGTCAACATCTGACTCAGCAAAACCCGGTGCCGCATAAAGGAGCCCGATGGCCAAGAATGCCCAGATCCATCTAACTCTTGCGATCATATGCCCTCCTCTGTTTGTGATGAACCACTTCTTGGCTGTGGTTAGCCAGTTACACTAATTGCTTCGCGCACGGCAGCCTAGACCAATGGGTCTGTGTTTGTCTAGCCTTAATTGGTGGACGGGACAATCAGTTCGATCTATTGTTTTCCACCTGTGATATGTAATAAGAGATGCAGCAACAGTAGTGTCCCAACGTTGAAGAAAATGCCAATTTGCATCACGCAAGTGATTGATTCAACTAGATACGCATTTCGGCACTCGATTGAAGTCAGCACCAGGTTGTGAATCTGTGAACATCAAGCTCATTAACGTGTTTCGTTCATTGACGACACAAATGTTGGGACACTACTGATGCAGCAATTCGATTCACTCTAAGCTAAGAGAAAGCTGACGGATTGCTGGATTTGTACCATGACCAGCTGCGAGTACACCTCTTCCACCTTCTCATGTGCCGATGTGTTTGTGTCGTTGTCCATGGACGGATGTCGTTACGAACAGCCGAGTTCTTTCCTTGGACGGACTTCGATGCTACTGAAGCGAGCAGCTGGAAACTGAGCCGCCACGCGGATGGCATCGTTGAGATCCGGTACATCGATCATCAGAAACCCACCCAGCTGTTCCTTCGTCTCGGCAAATGGTCGGTCGTCGATGTCTTGCCGCCTCGGACACGTACGGTTGTTGCCGTGTCCACCGGATGGAGTGGGGCGGCCGCGAGCAATTGGCTTGCTTTCCGCAATTTTTCACAGTGGGCCATGGCGTCATCAGAGATGGCCGTACGCTCGTTGCTGGGGAAACTGTTGAGAACTTTTTCTTCGACATAGACAAGACAGAGCTATTTCATAGCGTACTCCCCTGAGTGGAGTGGGTTGACATCGTGGCCTGTCCGTTGGCCACTTCCACATAGTAGTCGTCGAGGTGGCTGGAAATCGACAAGGTCGCTTCATAGAGTCTGGATGGGTTTCAAAAATCTGGCCAACGGCTAGGATATCTCGTTCTTGGGCGAGATGGAGGGGACCGATAAGTGGGGCGTGGATGATGCGCACAGCCGCGATTGCGGTTGTGCGACGGGCTAGGACGTCACATCCGCTTCCCACGACACGCTGGCCGGACACCACTGCCAGACACCGAGGGTAATAATGCGGGTCAATCCTGCCGGAATACAGGCGGTGCGGTTGACCACTACTTTTCTATTGATCAGCTTGGTCGGATCCCCGCAGCGCTTCAAATAATCGTCAGCCTTGATGTCATGGAGGTTGGCGTGGGGTACGACGAAGGCAACCACGGGAACGGGTAGTACGGCAATGGAAGAGTCGTCGACGCCCTGAGAGCCCGAACAATGGGCGCCGGTTTTGGGGTATGTGATGTCATCGCGGACAACTGCCGTCGAACAGCCAGCGAGGAGAAGAGACGCACTGACCAGTAGAACGACCCCCCCCCTGTAGGCCTTGCTTTCGAATCATAAACACCTCCCAGTTGATCGGTTCTGTCTCTTAGACGCAGGCTACTCACAAAGGTAAACTCCGTCAAGCAAATGGGGTGTCGGTGGAATACTGCTTGACGGGGAAGTTGGAACGACGGTATCCCAATGGCCATGAGTCAGCCGTCTACCACAGTGGCCTATGGGTCTGTCGTGCTTGCGGCTGTTCTGTGGGGTGGTTCGATTGTGGCGCAGAAGATGGCGCTTGGATCATTCTCCGCTGTCGAGGCGTCGGTTCTTCGCGATATCGGCGGATTGGCAATTCTCCTGGCCACCTGGTGGTGGAAGGAAGACGGAGTTCTTACGATCAATCGTGCCGACATGGGGTTGCTTGGCCTTCTTGGGCTCGGCGTCTTGGGGAACCACCTGCTCATTCTGATGGGCCTCAACTATGTCAGTGGCGCGGTCGGTGGTGTGCTCATCGGATCAAGCCCTGTGGTCACGTCTCTTCTCTCCGCCCTTTTGATTCGAGACGTACCGCTACGCGCAGTGTGGGCAGGCGCATTATTGTCGTTTGCAGGTGTTGGGCTAGTCTCCGCGGCAGGGTTCCAAGCGGCCGGCGAGCACCCGTTGTTGGGGAGCACGTTGGTTTTTCTCGGAGTTGTAAGTTGGGCGCTCTATAGTATCGGCAGTCGCAATATCATGGAAAGGGTTTCGGCGCTGACGGTGAACTGGACGACGTTGGCCGTGGCGACCATCCTTCAAATTCCGCTGTTGTGGACTGATCAAAAAATGATGGATGCCGGGATGATCTCGGTGACGACATCCGATTGGCTCGCGCTGGGCTATCTGGTGATCTTTGCCACGGCGGTTGCTCAACAGGCCTGGTTGTTCGGCGTTAAGGGTATCGGCCCCTCACGAGCCTCGGTCTTAGGTAATCTGACACCTGTGGCCGCCATTGGCCTGTCCGTGTTGATCTTGAGCGAACCTGTCGGATCGATTGAAATTATTGGGATTTGTCTCATCCTGGCTGGTGTGTGGGTTGTGAACCGTCAAACGGCAAAGTTAGATACCTAGCGGTTTCATATTTCTTTCGCTCCGCTCCCTGTCGATACTGGCCGTAGCGCTGAGGTATCATGCGCTATCAGAGGACGCGGAGGCTTCCAACGCTTTGTGGGAAACCTTGTCCTCGAATGGCAGACGGTCCTGTCTCTTTATGATCGTGGAGGGCAATGAACAGTAACTATGCCCGAGCACTGATCCCGCTGATCCTGGCAGGAACTTTCCTTATCGACGTGTACATGCCGTGGGGGTATGCGGTCTGGGTCGTTGGAGATGTTTTCGGCGTATTCTTGGCCCTCTGGATTGAATGGCCAATTGCTCCGTATATTGTGGCGGTTATCGGGACCGTTCTCGTGCCAATGGGGCATACATTGTCTCATCCCGGCATCCCTCAGGATCTGGCTATCTTCAATCGAACAGTGGGTATTGCTCTCCTGTGGGTTACGGCATGGCTTGTGGCGCGAGCGAGGAGGGCAAAACTCGACGATGCCACCAGGCGACTGGGCGCGATCGTGGAGAGCAGCAGCGATGCCATTCTGAGCGTGACGCCCGATGGATTCGTGACCACGTGGAACGTCGGTGCGGAGCGTATTTTCGGGTATACCGCCACCGAGATGATCGGACGTTCGATTCTCACGCTGATTCCAGACCATCTCCATCGGGACAAGGCTTGGTTGCTGGCCACAGTGCGGGGAGCGCATGACATTCATACCTATGATGCCGTGAGGCTGACCAAGGACGGTCGATCTATCGATGTGTCGGTGACATTATCGCCGCTGAAGGACGCTGTTGGTCAGTTTGTAGGGGTCTCGAAAGTCATCCGTGATATCAGCGAGCGGAAGCAAGCCGAGACGCTTTTGCACCAGGCACATGAAGCATTGGAAATAAAGGTTCAAGAGCGAACCGGCGAATTGCGTCGCGCCAACAACTCCCTGCGCGAGCTTTCCGGTCGTTTGATGCAAGTGCAGGAGGAAGAGCGAAGTCGGCTAGCACGTGATCTGCATGACGAAGTCGGGCAGCTCCTGACCGCATTAAAGATCGATCTACAAGAAATCCAACATGGTGAGGTCAGGGAGACCCGTTTCGATTCTCTCACGGATAGCCTTGAGCTGGTGGACCACCTTCTGACTCAAGTGCGGACGTTGGCACTGGACCTACGACCATCTCTCCTGGATGATTTGGGCTTGGTGCCGGCGCTTCGATGGTATGCGAATCGGCAGGCGACGCGTAATGGATGGAGCCTTTCGCTCTCGGTCGAGGAAATGACCGAGCGAGTTCCGGCCCCCATCGAGGTCGCCTGTTTTCGGGTTGTACAGGAAGCGTTGACCAACATCGCGAAGTACGCACGGGCCAGGACGATCGATCTGACGTTGCGTCGGCAAGAGGAAGAGGTCACACTCATTCTTCAAGACGACGGTGTGGGATTCGATGTGCTGGCAGCCCGACAACGTGCACAGGGAGGGAAAAGCATCGGGTTGATTGGCATGGAAGAGCGGGTGCGGTTGGCTGGTGGCAACTTGGTGATCGTGTCGACACTAGGTCATGGGACCAGGCTCCAGCTTAGTTTCTCGCTCACCCAATACGATCAACCCCAGGTGAGTCGAACGACTGAGGTGACGGCCCCATGAGCCACCTCCGAGTTATGATTGTGGAGGATCATGCCCTGGTGAGAGCCGGCATGCGGGCGCTCGTGCAAAAGATTGAGGGTGTCGAGGTTATTTCAGACGTGGGGGATGGATGGGAAGCCGTCAAGTCCGTGCAAGCCGATGCTCCTGATCTTGTGTTGATGGATATCGCGATGCCGGGATTGAACGGGCTTGACGCGACCTCGCGGATTGTTAAGGAATCGCCGACCACGCGGGTGATTCTGGTGTCCATGCATGCCAACGAAGAATACTTCCAGCAGGCCTTACAGGCTGGCGCGTCAGGCTATCTCTTGAAGGGCGCGGAACTGGCTGAACTCGAGTTGGCCATCAGGACGGTGGGGAAGGGTGAGACCTACCTCACTCCAGCGGTGGCGAAGTATGCCATCGAAGTCTACAGGGAAAAGTCTGACGGGCCATCTGGTCCGCTGGCGAGACTCAGCATGCGCCAGCGCGAAATTCTTCAGCTCATCGCTGAAGGACAGACGACGAAAGACATTGCCCAACGCCTGAATTTGAGCGTCAAAACGGTTGAAACCCACCGAAGCCAACTCATGGAACGGCTTGAAATTCACGATGTGCCTGGCCTCGTGCGCTTCGCGATCCGCGTCGGATTAGTCCAGCCCTACTCCTAGGTTCTGTTCTTTTTGTCTCCGTCCATCGGTACTCAGCTCATTTCCCGAATGTCCTCAGGGATTACCTGATTCGTTTTCAGGGTTTTCCCGATAGGTCTATCCCACCTAGTTGTGAGATGCTTGCCGCCGCCAGATGGGGACTGTGATTGGGCCACCATATCAATAAAAGACAGGCCCAAGGAGGTCATGTAGCCATGTGGATGGCTGTGGGTTTTAAAGAGAAGTGGAAGAAGGTTCCCGCAGGACGCAACATGGAAACAGAGTGTGACCTAGGCCACATATCTGGATCTCCTGCCGGTGAGCTCAGTGGTTTTTCGCACCAGCCGCATCAACCGACAGCTTGCACTTCACCGCATACACAAGGAGTGATGCACT
>CAZJOQ010000013.1:0-35265 GCA_964547625.1 uncultured Nitrospira sp. | reverse complement strand
AGAAGATACCCATGCTAGATAATAAGTCAAGCCACTTATGACGCACTACACTAGTCGCCAGCGACGACAGCTCCGCAAAGCCTGTACGGAGAATGTCACTCACAGTCTCGCGTGCATACGGCGTGCTGGCCGTCACGTATTGAACCACCCGCTGCAGTTCGTGATCGTTCATGTGGAGTACGCTTGCGCGATCTTTTCATCCTACCGATCGGCTGTCAACGTTGTCGTAGCGGCCTACTTCGTTTGACAATTTTCTCCACTGGCGCCATCCGCTGATGATAAAATCACGTTCCCGTAGACATGAAATCAACCTAAAGGAGATTGTTCATGGCCGCTCAACGCCACCCTCGTCGTAAGACTTCTACACCCATCGCGCACAACCGATGGGATCTGAGTGATCTCTTGAAGAAACCACCGATCAATGTGGAACGAAGCCTGGTTGAGCTAGGGAAACTTGTGGGACAAGTAGAATCGGCGCGGCCTCAATTGCAGTCGACCATAGCCAGCCCAGATTTCTTGGCGATCCTCAACCTGACCGAATCAATTGCCGAGATCTCAAACCGACTGGGAGCATTTGCCTATCTCTGGTTCTCGGAGAATACGAAGGATGCGAAGTCCCGCTCGCTCAAATCCCGAGTCGAGGAGCGCCTCACGGCATTGAACAATCGCTTGCTTTTCTTCGAGCTCTGGTGGCAAGGCGTCGATTCGTCCAACGCTGAACGATTGATGGCCAATGCAGGCGATCTCCGGTATCACCTCGAAACCATCAGGCGTTTCAAACCCCATACGCTCTCGGAAGCCGAGGAGAAAATCATCAATGTCAAGAATGTCACCGGACGCAGCGCGGTCAACACGCTCTACGATGTGGTGACCAACGGACTGACTTTCACCCTGACGGTCGATGGGAAGAGACGCACCATGAATCGCGAGCAACTCATGAGCCACGTCCGGAGCCCTCAGGCGTCCATTCGCCAGGCCGCCTACCAAGAACTCTATCGCGTGTTCTCGGCCCACCGCGATCTGATTGGAGAAATGTATCGAACGCTCGTGAACGATTGGAAATCGGAGAATGTAGAACTCCGAGCCTTTAGCTCTCCTATTGCCACCCGAAACCTCGGCAATGATGTCCCGAACCAGGCCGTTGATGTCCTGCTCGCGACGTGTGCCAAGAATGCCGATATCTTTCAAACCTACTTCAAACTGAAAGCCAAAGTCTGCAAGATCACGTCAATGAACCGATATCATATCTACGCTCCTCACAGGACCGAAACGAAGAAATATCCATATAACGACGCTGTTGCGATGGTGCTCGAAGCCTATCGAGGCTTCTCGCCTCAATTGGCCGATCTGGCTGAAGAGGTCTTTCGAGCAAGGCACATAGATGCGCCGACGCGCCCTGGTAAACTCGGCGGAGCCTATTGTTATAGCGTGGCGCCGGGCTTGACCCCGTACATCATGTTGAACTTCACGGGGGAGGCGCGAGACGTCGCCACTATGGCTCATGAACTCGGGCATGCCGTCCATGGCATGATGGCAAAAGACCATTCGATCTTCACCTTTCATTCAACGCTTCCGCTTGCGGAAACCGCCTCCGTTTTCGGCGAACGGATTCTGTCAGATGCTCTGATGTCCCAAGAACGGAAAAAGACTGTCCGACAGGGGCTACTCCTGAACCAATTGGACGATATCTATGCGACCGTCCTCCGACAGGCCTATTTTGTCCGATTTGAAACTCTGGCGCACCGCATGGTGAGGGAGGGCGCGACGGGCGATCAATTGGCACAGGCATACCTATCTGAACTCCGACAACAATTCGGCAAGAACGTGAAGGTGCCGGATGAGTTTCAATGGGAGTGGCTGACCATTCCCCATATCTTTGCCAGTCCATTCTATTGTTATGCCTACAGCTTCGGAAACCTATTCGTATTGGCCCTCTACCGCATGTACAAAGAACAAGGCGGATCATTCGTGCCGAAGTATCTGGACCTTCTGTCCGCAGGTGGTTCTCAATCTCCTCAAGATATTCTGAGCAAGGTAGGCGTCGATATGACGTCGGAGAGCTTCTGGCAATCAGGTTTTGATACTATTCGCCAGATGGTGAATGATCTCGAGGCGACCATCGCCTAGCAAACCTCGACATAACTAGCCGTCTGCGCTAGGCATTTCACGACCTGGATGGGTGCTTGACAGGTCATCCATTTCATGGCATAGTGAGAATGCTTCTCATAATCGTCTCACTTAAGAAGCAGGAACTCTAATGTACGTTTGTTTGTGCAGAGGAATTACAGAATCAGATGTCCGTGAAGCAGGGCGAGGGGGATGTGTAATGCCCTGTCAACTCAAGGCCAAGTTTGGCCTCAGGCAGAGGGGCAGTTGCGGTCGCTGCGCGAAGAACATCCATGAATTGGTACAGCTTGCCGTCCAAGGGGCGTCAACCAGCACTGTAGAACGATAAACACCTTCCCACCTCCTCACACTATTCGTGCCACGTGATTCCCTCGTTATGGTAGCCCAACACTGTATCTTATTGCTCGGCCCCCCGCCTGATGAGTTTCGTCACCTCGGCCACCCGCCGACCTAATGCCTTGGCACTAGCAAGCTCTTGATCATCTATCCCTGAACTGTCGCCTTCGGTGGTTGCCGACGCCCCAAACGCTCCGCCGTCGCTCACCACGATCATCCGATTTTCAAGCATCGCGGCGAGAATCGTCAACATTGTGACTTCTTTCCCGCTTGAGACTTGCCCTCCTGTGGCAAAAGCCGCCCCAACTTTGTCTTTCATCTTGTATTCCGGGAAGACTCCAAACTTGAACTGCCAGTTATCAAAAAAGGTCTTTACCTCCCCTGACATGTTGGACCAATACACCGGAGAGCCCACAATCACGGCATGAGCGGCAAACAGATCATCTGCCGTCACATGGCCGACACGTTTAAGGACAACCTGAGTCCCAGCAACCGACTTGGCTCCAGCCACCACGGCCTCCGCCATGCGTTCAGTATTTCCTGAGAAAGAATGGTAGGTGACAAGGATCTTGATCGATGGCGAGGCATCACCTGCCCGTGACAACGCCACGCAACCGGTGGTCAAACTAACGAGCGTGAGTGCGACGGCCAAAGGACGCCGCAATCGACTGCGGATATGCTTCTGAAGGGGGTGTGCTGGCACGATCTTAGAATTCGACGAAAGCTAAAAGGCGAGAAGCTAGCGCCGAAACGTCTCTTCCTCCATATGCTCTTCAACCGACACTTCCGTCAACGTACCACGATACGCACAGCGATGGCAGCGGATCCGCCATTCTTCGATCCACTTTTCCTGAACGTAGGACTGACGACATCCGGGACACACGAACACGCCTTTTTTATAGAGCACTCGCCGCTTTTCTTCCATGATATCCTTTTCTCCACTCGAAGCTGAGGATGGCACAACAACTGACAGGATTGCAATATTCCTAGCACTATAACCAACCCATCGCGGCATCTCAGAAACGGCCGCCTTGACTGGGGGCAGCCCGATCCTTACGATGCGCACATGCTCATGAATCCATCTACGGCGCGCATATTTCTCTCCCTGGTCATAATGGGACTGCTCTTCGACCACCTGCCGATTCGAGGGGCTGCTGATTCAGAACTCATCTCGATTCGCACACCTTCTGGCATCGCCATTCAGGCTGAGATTGCCGACACTCCGCGAAAGCGAGCTCAGGGCCTCATGTACCGAGACCACCTCAAAAAGGATCACGGGATGTTGTTTTTTTTCAGCGAGCCTCAGGCCTGGACCTTCTGGATGAAAAATACCAAGATAGCGCTCGACCTCATTTGGCTGGACGACAAGAAACGAGTCACACATATCGAGCGGAATGTCCCCATTTGCACGAAGAGCGATGACTCGTGTCCTCAATATCGCCCAAACAACGCCGACGCAGTGTACGTACTCGAAATTACCGGAGGCACCGTTGATGGATACAAAATCGAGAAAGGAACGAAGCTTCAATTCGGCCAGCCTTAACGCCTCATATTGAAAAGCATGCTCCTAGGGTTTTCCTCGCCAGGACCTCAGACGCCGAGCTGTAATGATGCCTTCCACACGTTCGATTGCCTTCAGCACTCGATTGAGGTGATTCGTGTCGGCAATCTCCACCACGAAATGTAACTCAGCCTTACGATCTTCTCTCGTCGTAATCTCAGCACGGCTGATATTCGCGTCAGATCCGGCGATCGCCGAAGAGACATTTGCCAACACCCCGGTTTTATCTTCAGCAATGACGGCGATGTTGACCGCATGTTGACCGGGTGTAGCCGTATCCCATTCGACATCGACGAGACGATCTCGATCATAATCCAACGCGGCTAAGTTGGGACACTCGACAGAATGGATGGTGAGCCCTCTCCCACGCGTGATGTATCCCAAAATCTTGTCTCCTGGAACAGGGTTACAACACCGCGAGAGTTGCATCAGGAGATCACGTCCTCCTTTGACCTGAACACTCGCCTCCGCCCTTCTCTCGCTGGCAACTTTCGGAACGAGACCAGACTCGGCAGGGGTCGCGCTTCTCTCGGTTGCCGGAGTCATCAACCGTCCGACGATCTGAGCGGTCGCAATATGGCCGAATCCCACGGCTGCAGCGAGATCGTCAATTGTCGAATAGCCTTCCTGCTTGGCAAGTTCGAGCAGCGCATCCGACTTCGAAACCTGTGAAGGAGCCAATCCATGACGACGGAGCTCGGCTTCGAGCAGACGTCGCCCGATTTCAAGACTTCGCTTCTGTTCCTCCGCCTTAATCCAGTGCTTGATCTTCGTCTTCGCCCGTGAGGTTCGCACGAACTTCAACCAGTCCTTGTGCGGAGTCTGGTTTGGCGAAGTCAAAATTTCTATGGTATCGCCGCTGGACACCTCATGCCTCAACGGAACGATCTTCGCGTTGACCTTCGCGCCCACGCAGTGGTCACCCACTTCTGTGTGGATCGCATACGCAAAATCAACCGGCGTCGCCCCTTTAGGCAGTTCTTTCACGATTCCTTTGGGGGTAAAGACGTAGACAACGTCATGGAATAGCTCGAGCTTCACGGAATCCATGAACTGGCGATTGTCCGGGAGATCCTGTTGCCATTCGATGAATTGTCTCAGCCAGCCGAATGCCTTGCTGTCTTTATCATGCACACGCCCCTGCTCTTTATACTTCCAATGAGCTGCGATGCCGTATTCAGCAACACGATGCATTTCCTCCGTACGAATCTGAAATTCCACGTGCTCGCCTTTCGGCCCGACGACGGTCGTATGCAGCGATTGATAGAGATTGGACTTCGGGATGGCGATGTAGTCCTTGAAACGTCCAGGCAGCGGGCGCCATAGCGAATGGATGACGCCGAGCAGGGCATAACAGTTCATCTTCGTATCGGTAATGATCCGCAACGCCGTGAGATCGTAGACCTCTTCGAACGAGATCGATTGCTTCTTCATCTTTTGATAGATGCCATAGAGATGTTTTGGTCTCCCATAGACGGCACCGACCAAACCATTTTCCGCCAGGGCTTTTTCGACAAGCGTTTGCACCTCCTGAATGTACTCCTGTCGATCCTCATCGCGCTTTGCCACGCGCACCCGCAAGGTCTCGTAGACGTCCGGGTTCAGGTGCTTCAAGCACAAATCTTCCAATTCGTTTTTCACCCAACCAATACCGATACGATTCGCCAAGGGCGCATAGATCTCCAACGTCTCCTTCGCGATTTCGTGCTGTTTGCTCTCTTTGAGATGTTCCAGGGTACGCATATTATGGAGTCGGTCGGCCAGCTTGATGATGACGACACGGATGTCATCGGCCATCGACAGGACCATTTTTCTGAAATTTTCAGCCTGCCGTTCTTCTGAACTACGAAACGTGATTTTCCCGATCTTTGTCACACCATCGACGAGATGAACGACTTCCTTACCGAACTCCCGCTGAAGCTCATCGGTCGTCGCAACCGTATCTTCCAGCGTATCGTGGAGAAGCCCGGCCACGATCGCTGTGACGTCGGTTTTGAGAGACGTCAGCACACCGGCCACAGCGACGGGATGCTTCACGTAGGGTTCTCCGGATCGGCGCGTTTGGCCCTCATGTGCCCTTACCGAAAACTCGTACGCTTTTCGCACCACCCCCAGGTCCGCCTCCGGTTGGTAGGCCTGCAGACGCGTCAACAATTGATCGATATCCGTCACGGTTTCGTACATCATCCGTTACTCGAACCCCGTCGCTCGTATGTCCCGGATGCGCAACTGAATCCGGTCATAGCCATTCCAATGGTTCAGCTCTGGTGTGCAGGCCACATCAATGGGGGTGGTAGGAGACAATCCACGATCCTCGAGCGATTTCATCCCAAACCCTATGCTGTCAAACGGCAAGGACCCATCCTGCCGGACCGTCATCTTTAGATGCTTGTCGCCGACCACTCGAGCATTGATAACCTTTAACCCTTTGACGACAAATGTAGGCTCAGGATTCCCTGCGCCGAAGGGATGCAGAGTTTCAATTTCACGAAGCAGCGTGAGCGTAATCTCATTCAACCGCACTTCTGAGTCGACATGAAGTGTGGGAGTGCTTTGAGTGTCTTGGATCCACTTCTCCGCAATGGCGGAAAACCGTTCGCAAAATGCGGGTAACTGCGATTCTTGGATGGTGACGCCGGCCGCACTAGGGTGCCCACCAAAGGCGACGAGCAGATCTCGACAACCCGCTAAGGCCTGATACAGGTCGAACCCCGGCACAGTCCGCGCCGATCCCTTTCCAATGCCGTCCTCATTGACCGCGATCACCACGGTCGGGCGATGGAAACGTTCCATGACGCGGGCAGCCACGATTCCAACAACGCCTAGATGCCACCCTCGCGCGTACAAGACAATCCCGCCGGATAATTCTCGGGACTTCGCCTGAGCGAGCGCTTCTTCCAAGATCGTGCCTTCAAGCTCACGGCGAACCTGATTCAACCGGTCAAGCTCTTCAGCCAACGCGTTGGCTTCTCGTTCAGATTCCGTGGTCAGTAACTTGACGCCCTTGATAGCCTCATCCAGCCGACCGGCTGCATTGAGTCGAGGGCCGAGTTTAAACGCGACGGTTTCCGCCGTGCACTCGCGACTGATACCAGCCACGAGTTTCAAGGCCCGTATGCCACAGCGTGCGCCTCGTGTAATGTGAGCCAGTCCTTCCCGAACAAACAGCCGGTTTTCATCCTGCAGCGGAACAACGTCGGCAATCGTGGCCAGTGCGACGAGATCCAAGAGCGACTCCAACGGCACTGAGCCGGATCCATATTTCGCTTCATAGGCCTGCGCGACTTTATAGGCCAGGCCACCGGAACACAGCCCATGAAAGGGGTACCGGGCCTCTTGCCGGTGCGGATTCATGACGGCTAACGCAGGCGGCATGTCCGTGTCCGTTTGATGGTGGTCCGTGACGATCACATCAAGGCCGAGCTGGTTGGCAAGGCTGATTTCGTGGTGCGATGTGGTGCCACAGTCAGAGGTGACCAACAGAGACACCCCTTCTCGCGCCAAGGTCCGAACAGCGGACTCATTAAGCCCATAGCCCTCACGTAGGCGATGAGGAACATACGCCCTGACGTTGGCCCCGAGTGTCCGAAAGAATGACAGGTAAATGCTGGTGGCGGACATGCCATCCACATCGTAATCACCATAAAAGCAGACCTGCTCACGCCGTTGCATCGCGTGATGCAGACGGTCAACCGCGCGCTCCATATCGGGAATCAGGTAGGGGTCATGAGTGTGGATAGGAGACATCCAGGCGGTTGCCTGGTCAAAGCTCGTGACGCCACGATTGAGAAGCAGTGAAGCCGTGGCCGAAGAGATGGATAAGGCCTGTGATAAACGGCCGCGTTGGATGGGATCGACTTGACGAATGACCCAGAGCTTGGGCTGCATGTACGCCTCCTTAGGTGCCTGGGCCGTGTCTACGTTGTAACCGACCTATTGCAGAGGAACGAGGCAGACTGTAATAACTCGCTTCTTCTTTGTCAAACCAAGGAGGGGAGACGGCGTAGAGTGAATCGAGTAAGAGTGGAGAGTTGAAGCGGCGTTATTCTCCCCCTTTCTGAACGTAATTCTTTACGAATTCTTCGGCGTTCTTTTCTAGGACATCGTCGATTTCATCGACCAGCTTGTCGATGTCTTCCTTCATTTTCTTTCCCGCCTCGACGACCTTGGGATTGGGTTTGACCTCCTCCTTCCCTTGCGGTTCGCGTCGCGGCTCTTGCTTGCGTTCCTGTTTTTCCATTCGAGCACCTCCCGTACATCTGGGGAAACTCTCGCGGTCAATCAGCAACCTGGGATCATGCGTTCACCATACTCCACGGCAAGGAAACCCGTCAAGGCAAGGCCATAAATGACAAGCGCCGTTTCCCGGATGGGAAACGGCGCGGGCACTCGATTTCGAATCGTTTATCAGACTATCAACGACACGATAAGAAGGGCAACGATATTGATCACTTTGATCATCGGGTTTACCGCCGGTCCCGCCGTATCCTTGTATGGATCGCCGACCGTATCGCCGGTGACCGCCGCCTTGTGTGTGTCGGTACCCTTCAACCCCTGCTCTTCGATAAACTTCTTCGCATTGTCCCAGGCCCCACCGCCGCTCGTCATCGAAATCGCGACGAACAACCCGGTTACGATGCTGCCGACTAGTACGCCGCCAAGCGCTTGCGGACCGAGGATCACACCCACCAAAATTGGCGACACCACAGGAATCAAGCCTGGGATCATCATCTTTTGGATGGCCGCTTGGGTCACGATATCGACGCACCGGCCATACTCAGGCTTGCCCGTGCCTTCCATGATCCCCTTGATCTCTCTGAATTGCCTTCGCACTTCTTCTACGATCAACCCGCCGGCTTCGCCCACGGCCCTCATACAGAGCGCACCGAAGATGAAGGGCAACATGCCGCCCAGGAACAGGCCGACCAACACTTTCGGGTTGGACAGGTCGAATGCCGCCAGCGCAGGATTGTGGGCCCCTACTTCACGTGAATATTCGGCAAAGAGCACCACCGCCGCTAACGCAGCTGACCCGATCGCATAGCCTTTCGTCACCGCCTTGGTCGTATTGCCGACCGCATCCAACGGATCGGTGATGTCGCGCACCTCCTTACCCAAATGCGACATTTCGGCAATGCCGCCCGCGTTGTCCGTGATTGGACCAAATGCATCGATCGCCACGACAATCCCGGCCATCGAGAGCATCGACACCGCCGCGACGGCCACGCCGTACAGGCCGCCAGACTCCGCGCCGCCGCAGACCCAATAACTGCCGAGAATAGCCATGGCAATCACCACAACCGGCGCTGCCGTCGCCTGCATGCCGACCGCCAGCCCCGCGATGATATTCGTCGCATGGCCGGTTTCGCTCGCTTTGGCGATATATTGCACCGGTTCATAGTTCTTCGACGTGTAATAATCGGTAATGAACACAAGCGCCAGCGTCACCGCCAAGCCCATCAACGCTGCGATGTAATAACTGAATCCACTGACGCCCCCTACCCCGCCCATGATCATGAGGGTGATCGGTAAAAATGCCACGGCAGCGATCCCGCCGGCCACAAACAATCCTTTGTAGAGCGCTCTCATGACTTCCTCACCCGGGCTCACCTTCACGAAAAGAACCCCGATGATCGTCGCGAAAATCGTCAGACCTCCTAAGACCAACGGATAGAGAATTGGGGCAGTTGCTCCCTTAAACATCGTAAAGGCCAGCACCATGGCCGCGACCGTCGTCACCGCGTAGGTCTCGAACAGGTCTGCCGCCATGCCAGCGCAGTCACCGACGTTGTCACCCACGTTATCGGCAATGACCGCCGGATTCCGCGGATCGTCTTCCGGAATTCCCGCTTCGACCTTACCGACAAGATCCGCGCCCACATCCGCCGCCTTGGTATAGATGCCGCCACCAACGCGGGCAAACACTGAGATCAGGCTGCCGCCAAATCCAAGGCTCAGCAAGGCGTGAATGGCCTTTTCTTGCCCAGCTATTGATTGCGCAATCATATAGAAGGTCGTAATCGACAAAAGCCCCAGACCGATCAACAACAGACCCGTCACCGCACCCCCTCGAAACGCGACGGTCAAGGCGGCATTCATGCCACTGTGCGCGGCTTGCGCTGTCCGCACGTTGGCGCGCACGGCGATGATCATCCCCACATAGCCGGCAATCGACGAGGCTCCCGCGCCAACCAAAAATCCGACCGCCGTGAGCAAGCCAAACTTATCGGAGATGGCCCCAGCGCCCCAGAGGACGACGAAGAGCACGGCGGCCACATAGCCGACGGTTTTGTACTGTCGATTCATGTAGGCACTGGCACCTTCTTGAATAGCCTTTGCAATCTCTTGCATCTTTGCATTGCCGGCATCGAGCTTGAACACCCACACCGCAAGGTACAAACCATAGCCAATGCCAGCCACGGCGGCTATGAGGGCAAACGTGATAATCGCTGAGTCACTCACGAGTAGACCTCCTGCTGGTTAAACGGACTCCTTTTGTCACACGGCTCTCCGTGGCTTCAACCCATCCAAAGTACATGCACGAGTGGGGAAACCCAAGGCGGGCGGAGTCGAACTCGAAGCTAACCACCCGAAAAGCTGGGCTATTCTATAGAGTCGTCTTGAGCGGATCAAGACAAAATACTGCCCGAGTAGCCGGCAGTTTTCCACCCACGTTCTGGACGAAGGTTCGCTAAGACTTGGCGATACCTAGCCTCGAGCCGAGTCGGTTACAGTCAGCTGGACTCGAGATTTGCTACCTGATGGAATGATAAGGTATGAATAATGTATCAAGTAGAGCAAGGGGTTACACATGACATCGGTGATCCTCAGAACGATCCTTTGCGTATGTTTCACCGCCCTCTTTGCCGCCTGTGGGGAAGAAGACGAGACACCAGCCTCCGTCCCAGCTTCAACCAGCCTGAAACTTCAACCCATTTCGAGTAACCTGAGCGCTCCGGTATTCCTGAGTGCTCCACGTGGGGATGTGAATCGTCTGTTTGTCGTAGAACAGGGAGGCACGATAAAAGTTCTTGATCGGACAACTGGAAGCCAGCTCTCGACATTCCTGACACTGACCGGCATCACAAGCGGCGGAGAACGAGGATTGTTGGGTCTGGCCTTTGACCCCAACTACAATGCCAATGGCCGGTTTTACATCTTTTATACAGACGCCAATGGCGCCATCACCATCGCTCGGTTTCTTGTCTCGTCAGCCGATGCCAATCTAGCCGATCCTTCGTCGCAGGTCCTGTTGGTCTCCGTTCCCCATCCAACCTTTGCGAACCATAATGGAGGCATGTTGGCATTCGGACCGGATGGCTGTTTGTATGCTGGAATCGGAGATGGGGGCAGCGCGGGCGATCCGAACAACCATGCTCAGAATCTCGCCAGTCGGCTGGGGAAAATTCTCAGGATTGATCCAGCCACTGGAACAGCCTGTACTGGCGGAGGCGTGAATCCTTTTGTCCTCACCGGAGGCGATCAACTGGTTTGGAGCTATGGCCTGCGGAATCCTTGGCGTTTTGCCTTTGATGGGGACAATCTGTACATCGCCGATGTCGGACAAGCGACGAGAGAAGAGATCAACGTGTCATCTGGCCCCAATGCCGGACGCGGACTCAATTACGGCTGGCGACTGATGGAAGGGTCAGCCTGTTTTAATCCAGCCACCAATTGTAATACTGGTGGGCTCACATTGCCGATTCTTGAATATCAGCACGAGAACGGCGCTTGCTCGGTTACGGGTGGATACGTCTATCGAGGGCACGCCACGCCGGCCATTCAAGGCATCTATTTCTATGCTGACTTTTGTGCTGGCTTCGTCAGAAGTTTCCGACTCAACAGAGGTTCCGCCATCGAACGAACTGGATGGCCATTGCTTGTTGCCTCTTCGATCACCAGTTTCGGCCAGGATGGTTTAGGAGAGCTCTATATCCTGACCCAAGATGGCACCGTGTCTCGGATCGTCCCAAACTAGAATGTTTTCCAATTTGCCGGGTGACAACACCTCTCTCCTCCTCACTGGTTTACGACTGCCATTTACTTTGCTATAGTCCGCCAGACAAGGGAGCTATGGGACTCGAACCAAACTACATCATTATCGACGGACAGACCTTTACCCAGGCCAAACTCGCGCTGGATAATCACGTCTACAAGAACTGTCAGATCGACGACTGCGATCTGTACTACAGCGGCGGGCAGTACGAACTGCTCGATACCCACATCACCAACTCACGCCTGATTCTCAACCATCCCGCCAAGGGCATCTATAACGCGCTACAGATCTTCAAGATGAAATCCCCGGGCTCCCTCATCGTCTTCGAGTAGTCAGTTTCTTCATGCCCTACACTTACGACTACACCAACGCCGAGGCCAGCGATGAGAGTGCTTCCAGACGCTATTGGCGCTTCGCTAAAATGACCTTGACCCGCTGGACAAGGACCAAGACCTTTACTTTCAACGGGCGCACCTACCCGTACCTCTATCACTTCTGCAACAAGACCTGGAAAAACGAGCGCGGGGTCGAGATTCCGATCTTCCGAGACATCCTACGTCGCCATCAGGACGCGCGCATTCTGGAGGTCGGCAACGTACTCTCGCACTATGTCCCGATCCACCATGACGTGGTCGATAAGTACGAAGTTGCGCCGGGCGTTATCAACCAGGATATCGTCGAGTTTGCGCCAACAGCGCGATACGATTTGATCCTCAGCATTTCGACACTGGAACACGTGGGATGGGATGAAGTACCGCGCGAGCCAGACAAGCTCCTGCGCGCCATCGAACACTTACGGAATCGATGCCTCGCCCCAGGCGGACTGATCGTGGCAAGCTTGCCGATTGGCTATAACGAGTTTTTCGACGGCTTGCTTCGAGACGGCAAGAGTCCTTTTACCCAGCAGCACTTTCTCAAGCGGGTCTCGAAGCGGAACTATTGGGTGAAGTCAGATTGGGAGCAGTGCCGCGACATGCCGTACGGCCGGTTCGTCGCACATGCCATCGTGACCGGGACCATCCAGGGATGACCGCATGGACAAGCACGAGTCATCTCACGCCGGACCTGTTACCTTGCCGTCCTTTATGTCCACGGACAAGCAACCTTCGACCGCCTCGTAGATGTTTGCGAGCAGTTCATCAAACGTCTCACCCTGAGTTGTAGCACGTCTGATGCACTGTCGAGTTAGGTCGTACCATCCTTGAAGACCTTGTCAAATGCGCGTCTAAGCGCTTCGACTTGACCAGGCTGTGTCTCTTCGGCTGCTTCAGCAGCACTGGACGACTGATCTTCGTAAGTGAGGTCGTAAGAGTAGTCGGACATTGTGAATTGATCGGCCGTGAAATCGACACGCTTGCCATCAATTCGGTTGTAGAAGTGATTGCCTCGACTATGCCAACCTGTGGTGCGAAGTATCTCGCCGCCAAACCGCTCCTGAATAAGGATGGCAGTTTGAGCGCACGGGCCGTAAGAAGGAAAGGCGTCAGGTGAGTAGATAACACTTGTTTCGCCAGACCAGCTCTTCTCTAGCGCCATGCGTATTCGTTTGTGCAAGGCATCGTCCATATCAAAAGCGACTGCGCGGTCTAACTATTCTATTATGTAAACCGCTGAAGGTCCCCCGATTAGCTGGTGTTGTATCTCGTTCACGCCTCAATCACAACGAGCAACACTTACTTGCCAACCGGCACATTCTCCGTTCGCTTCACGATCTCGATGGGTTGGAAGACCGGATCTTGTGATCCTTGGGATGATTCGGCTTCGACACGCTGAAGGAATGATGCAGGGCCGTTTAGTGGACCATAATTGAGACCAACTTCGACATCGAATGTTTTGGTGTCTTTCGGCGTCGGGAAGGTGAAGGCTTCCTCTCTCGTCTCTTCTGGTTTCAACACCGTATCTTCAGCCACTTTCACCGCTTCAAAGTCAAAGATGGTGGGCTGTCCCTTGGCATCCAGATACGTCCGCCCATAGACACGTTTGTCAGAAAACACGGTTTTGAGGTTTTTCCCTTTGATGTCCAGATTCAAAACAACTGTGGCCCAGGCCGGATGAGTCGCAGGCAGGTTGTGCGGCACTAGGCTTTGAACCTTGACCGTCACCGTCGTGTTGTCGCCGTCGATCTTGGTCTGTACGTCTAACTTCGCAGCCTCTTGGCGAAGCTTGCCGATGCGCCCAGGGAAGCTATGATTGGCGATCGTGCGCTTCTTCTCCCCATTGGCCGACTCTCCGACCTGCTGGGGCATGTGGCATGTCTGGCATTCTTTGCCGGACTTGACCGCCCGGCTCTGGTCCCAGTTGCCAAGCAAGTCGTTGGCCTTGCCCAAGTTCTTCGCGGACGGCACCGACTGATGACAGTTGAGGCACAGATCAGACTTCTGAAACAGACTCAATTCCATCGACTGGTGCGCGAGGTTCTGAACAAAATCCTTATATGGGCCATAGAGCGTCTTTCCACCGATCTCATATTTTGGCTCAGGGGGATGCTTGGCCCGGTCCACCTGTTTGATCAGGTGACACTGGCTGCAGGCAACACCATCCAAGGACGGGTCGCTCGATTTCGCTTGATCAATAAAGAGCTGCACATGATCCGGGAATTCCCGCACATGTGGAGCGTGGCAGCGGAAACACAGCGCCTGATCCTTCCCACCGGCCGACTTCAGATAGGCATCCAGCGATGCGCGAAATGCGGGGGAATGGATGGACCTCGCCAAGGGCGAGGTCTCCCACTCTTCATAAACCCGTTCATGACACCGTTTACATTTATTGGAATGGGGAAAGGTTTTTTCGATCAATGGTTGATTCGGAACAGTCTGTGCCCAGACGGGCGCATACGCACCAGGGAATAACACTGCCGCGCTGATGAGCATAGCGAAAGCGCACGCAACCATGACTCTGGTGTGCGCAACGCTGACAGTCATTGAATTTCTAGGAAAGTGACTTGACACGATACGTCAGAAAGTGCCGTTGTGAGTATTCCTGAATGATCTTCTTCGCCTCTTCTCGCTCAACATCCGTCGCCAGCGAGTCAAGATACTTTTGCTCCAACTCCGGTGTCGGCATCGGAATCAGCGAGTAGGTCAGCACGGCCTCAACAGATGAAGCAACCGCCCCAGCGGGAAGCGTGAGTGCAAAGGAAACCTTTCGTGTCGTACCGCCCTTCACAAAAGGATCGGGAATCGGACCGCGAAGGATCTCCTCATACGACAATCCAAACTGCTTCGTTTCTTCCGCTAACGTCTCGCCTTTCGCATCCTTTACCGTGAGGGTCAGAAAGAACTGTTTCAGAACCGGATCGCCATCGGGGAAACTGTGGGGGAGACTCCCGACCTTCACCGCTCCGATTCCTTCAATCATCGCTCCGGCTTTCGTCACGTCGATGTCGATGCGAGGCATCCACTCAGCTTGGACGTTCCGGTTTTTTAACATTGTGTCGGAGACGACGACTCCGCGAAACCAGTGACGCCCAATCGGTCTAGTCATCGCCCCGCGTCGAGAGGTAGAACTCCCGGTCGACTGCTCCATATGGCAATCCTGGCAAACCGTCCCTTGGAGAATTTCTCCGGGCAGGTTTTTCCCACCCACATCTTTCACTTTATCGAAATGGCAGGACGCACAAAAACTGACTTCACGAAAGTGATCCGACTGCGCGGCTTGGTGAACAAGATTCTCTTCTGGATTCAGATAGGGCCCATAGAGGGTCTTGCCGGGTTGTAGATTGAAATTCGGGTGTGTGTGAGTGTTTTGATTGATTCCGTTCATCAAATGACAGGCCGTACATCCGATCCCCTCCACTCGTGGCTTACCGGCAAGAACGTCCGCCACCATCTTCTCGGCATGCTGTGGGAATACGGTCACGGACGGCACATGGCACGAGAGGCATCCACGCTGTTCGTCAGGCGTCGGGTTCGTCTGTTTCCAAAGCCCCAAGACGGTTCGAAAGACAGGGGATTCCAACGCTGTGCCATGCAGAAGAGCCGCATCCACGCGACCAAAGGTCTTCAGGTCCGGTGTCTGCTCTCTAGCCCCCTTCCACTCTTCATAATGACGGGCATGACATTGCTTACACTCTTCGGACCGAATAAATACTTGTTCGATTTCAGTTACCCACTCAGACCCAGACCGACTGTTCGCCTCCTCAGCGATCGCCTGCTCGTAATGTAGACTACTCAAAAAGCTGATCAGACCAACGAGCGACAGAAGGCAGAACCTCACAATACCCCAGCCGATCCGCAATCTACCGCCATGTCCGTTCGCCTTACACCTCACGCCTCACCCATCAGCAACACCATCAATCCCGCTTACAACCGACAAAATGAAAATTGACTCCCCAGCTCACCGGCTCGCCCGGATCTGCCGGCTCATAGGTTCCGATGGTAAAGTTGCATCCTGTCATGGCTTTCTTCAAGGCTCGACCGAAATCCGTCATGTTACGAATCTCTTGTTTGTCGATTTCCTTGATGACGGACCGAACTTTGATCCCGGCATAATCCGCCCGCGAATTTCCGATCACTTCGAAAACCGCGACACCCTGTGCTCGTTGCAACTTCAGTTCCTTCTGGATTTCCTCGTCTACCGCCCCCACCACGATACCAAACTCCTCGCCAAGACTCGACGCCTCGTCATCCGTCATGGAACCGCTGTCGGTGGCTGCAAACGCTCTCGGTAACCCGTAGAAAAAGAGGCCGCACAACAGCACAATTCCCACAAGAAGCGAGCTTTTCAAAATCCTTCCTCTCCACTCAGCGAACGGCGTCGCGTCTAGCAGGATGCTGAAGAAGTCCGCCAGCGGGTTCTCGCGTCGCTCAGAAGCTCAACCATGATGAAGAATCACGACTGTGGAGTTTATCCGCTCACCAAGATCAATTCGATGGGTGAACGGCTCACACGTAGTGCGGTATGTACCTCTTCGCAACTTCGCTCGCTGCGGCCTTGCTGGAAGGCCTTTTTGAACATCGTGCGTAATCCATTGGTATCGGCTCGAACCTCGATGCTTGTAGTGGCACCGGAGCCAAAATGAGTTTTCCCTCGACTTGCTAGAAAAAACGCCTGCTGACGTTCTACGGTTATGTCATTGGGTCGAGACGGAGATGAAACCATGGGGCCACGGCCTTCTGTCCGTTTCGCTCTTTATTTTCCCCATTCCAGACGGAGAACGAGATGGCCTGGACACGGCCTGGAACAAGTTTCGCTTCATTCTCCTGTTCGTCGCTCTGAAGCGGACGACGCATCACAACGTGCCAGACACCGTCTTTCCAGAAGGCTTGCCCCTGCACTCGTCCCTGTTTGTCCTTGGTGGTCAAGGTACTGAATCCTCCACCGATCAGATCCTCCACGGAGGAGGCCCGTCGTGGAATAACTTCGAATGTCCGCACACCGCCTTCTTTCTTTTCCGAGGTCCGAGCGGCCCGCCGATCGATATCGCTTTGCCAATCGGCCTTCCAATGCCAGATGTTGATGTAGTGATCCAGCTGCCCCATGCAGAAAAAAGCCGGAGCGTCGCCGAGCGGAAGGCCGATCGCCACGCCATCTCGAAACGTACCAGGAGTCAGGCGATCATTCTTCGTGTTGTCTTGCCATTCCAGGAGAAAGGCGATATCGGTACCGTTGTGTATGGACCGCACGGTCAATGCGCGCACCGTCGGCTCGGGCCACACCGGCCTGGTAATGACCTGTCCGCTCAGAGGAATAGTGATCGGTGGAACCTTTTGCCAGGCTGCGTCATCAGCGGCATTCGGCAGATCCCCTTGGACTACATAGGACCTGACCGCCATCCCTTCGGAACTGACCAGCGGAATCCCGAATGCACCAAGGACACTGGCGAGGACGATCAGTCCGGAGAAAAATCCAACAAGGTGAGAACGAGAACTGCCGATCGACGTTATTGGCACCGTACCGTACTCCGAGAACACATCGAACTCAGAATACCACAAAACGGGGGTGAGACAAACGTGACGACGATGAGGTGTCGCCTACGGGAGCTTCAATCGGCGGATTTTATTTTCTCCGCGCTCACAGATATAGAGATGGCTCTGCGAGTCCAAGGCCAGACCGACGGGAGAGTTCACCACCGCTTCGATCCCGAGCAGACCGTCGCCGTGTTTTAACATTCCAGCCGATTCTTTGGCGACAAATCGAGCGGCGCCGCAGCCGCCGATATTCTTGTCTTCATACCCACTATCCCCATTCCCTGCCACCGTCGTGATGACGCCGGTCTGCGCATCGACCTTACGAATCCGATGATTCATTGTATCGGAAATATACAGATTGTCCTCTCGGTCAAAGATCACGGCTTCCGGAGCGTGGAGCATGGCTCTGACCGCCGGCTTGTCGTCGCCATCATACCCGTATCGGCACACCCCCGCGACGGTCGAGATGACTCCTGTCTGCGCGTCGATCTTTCGAACACGATTGCTCCCCTTGTCGACGACGTACACATTGCCCTTGCCGTCCACCGCGAGACCGACGATGTCGTAGAGACGGGCCTCCATCGCCGGCTTCCCATCGTCCAGATACATCGACATATCCAACCCATCGGAACAGACCGGCATGAGCCATCCCTGATCGTCGCTGAAATCGATCCCGATCGCATCACCGGAAAGCACGACCAGATTCCTGGCCACCAAGGGCTGGTCCCGCGCATCATCCTCCGCCGTCCAGGTCCCCGCGATCGTCGTGACCATCCCAGTCTTGGAATCGTAGCGTCGAACTTTATGCGCTTGCGTATCAGCGATATAGAGGACGTCGTCTTCGCTGAACGCAATCGCCGCCGGCCACGTCAGATTGACCTCGAGCGCTGGCCCATCCCCATTGAAACCATGCTGGCCGGTACCCACCACGGTGGTGATGACACCGGTCTCACGATCGACCTTTCGAATCCGATTGCTTCCTGAATCGCAGATGTACAGATTGTTCAAAGAATCAAAGGCGACAGCGAGCGGAAGATATAACCCGGCTTCTCCGCAAAGACCCTCATCGCCGCTGTAGCAAGTCTCACCGATTCCTGCGAAATTGTGCAGCGTGCCTTCCTGCAGATGAATGCGGCGGACACGATCGGATCCCGATTCGGCGAAGTACAGCCACTGCTCGTTCTTGTCGAGGGCGACGTGGTGCGGGAGAGGGATACCGGCCTTGACCGCGCGCTTGCCGTCACCCGTGCTTCTCGCCTTGCCGTTTCCGGCAAAGGTCTCGATATAACCCGCGGCCAACTCTAGTTCGGTATCCATCGTGTGCGCTGGTTAGGACCGTTGGGCAGGCTGGGCGGTGGCTTCAGCCGGCTGATTCAATGAAGCATTCTGCGTCGACGCTGAGGCGACGGCTTGAGGCGCAGTACCCTGTTGAGCGGCTGCTTGCGCTTCGGCCTCAATCGCCTCCGCTTCGTGCACAGACTTCTTGAACCCCTTAATCGCTTTGCCGAGCCCTTCGCCTAATTGTGGAAGCTTCCCCGCGCCAAAAATGATCAAGACGATCATGAGGATGAGGATCAGCTCCGTGAACCCTAAGCTACCAAACATAGTGCACCCCTTCCTATAAAAAATCAGGACCGAGGATTGTCTTTTACTTTTTTGGCAAACCGATCTTTTAGCCGTTTGCGAGCTTCTTCTGCCTGTTCAAACATCTTGCACTTATCATAGACACTGATCAGATTATAATACGCAAGGGGCTCATCCGGATTGTGCTCGACTGCGCTTTCCATGACCCGGATCGCCAAATCGGTTTTCTTGTGGTTGAGGGCGATTTCCATGAGCTTGAAGCTCGACTCCAGATGCTTGGGGTCAAGCTCCAACGTGCGAAGATAACACTGAATTCCCATATCGATCGTGTTGTAGTCGGATACTTGAGGATTATCCAGTTCGACATAGACCCCAGCGAGGTTATACCACGCGATCGGATCATCTGGTGTGATCTCGACGAGACGCTCGTAATAATTCTTCGCCTCCATGTATTTCTTCTTGTCTGCGTAGAGCCTTCCCAGGTTGAACAAGGCCAACACATCGTGCGGGAAAATCTCCAGCGCATGCCGGAATTCCGCCTCGGCCTCGTCGCTCATGCTCTTGGTCGCGTAGATCGTTCCGAGGTTTGCATAATACATGGCCAGCGAGCGATTCATTTCCGCGCGAAGCCCTTCGGCCATCTCGATCGATTTCTTGACTTCCGCCAAGGCATCATCCAGTCGCCCCTTGCTGAAATACAACTCGCCGAGGCGACAGCGTGCCTGAAAATCATCAGGCTCACTCGCCAACAACTTTTCGATTCCGGCAATTTCTTCGTCCGGCGCAAGAGGGAGATCTCCAGAATCAACCGCAGTATCTGTTTGGGATGTTGTCGGTTCAGGTGTATCCATCACACATCTCGTTCTTTTGGTTTATGCTTGCCCCGTCATCAGTCTCTCCGCTGCAGGCATCACGGAGCTTCTCGTCGTCGACAATGCTTCCGTCGTGCTCGCTTTCGCTCGATCAAGCGCGAGCAACATCACTCCAAGGATAACCATCAACGTAAGGTTCGAGAACAATAATGCGTAGCCGGCGATGAACATGAGACCGATCCCATAACCAGCCAATCGCCCCGTCATCACCAACTTCACAACCGTATACGACCAGCACAGCAGTCCACCGACATAAATTGCGAAGGGCAGATAGAACGTGTAGCCCATACCGAATTGGAAGATCCAGCCGATGCCTTGTGAGGCCTGCCGAAAGGCTGAGGCAAATGCCGGGCTGTACAGATCCAAGAGATAGTCGGCGACGATCATCGTCGAAAGCAGGATCGCGGTGGTCGCCCAAAACCAAATGGCTCGGCTCAGCTGCCGTCGATTCTTCGTACGAAGCGATAAACTCTTGCTCTTCCCGTAGGCGACAAAAACAAGATAACTAGCCAGAAGCATGAACGCTTCACCCGCACGGTGCGACTCATACACCAACGGAGGCGCAGCGAGCGCCCCGGTCCAACTGTAAAAGGTCGACACGATCTGATAGTACAACCATCCGGAGACGCCGAGATAGTAGACGGCTGCCAACACTCGTTGCGTTGACTCGCGATGGGTGATCCAGTACTCCGACATGAATACCGTCAGAACCACGAGGGTCAAACCGTTGTAGAGGACCGCGCCGAGCATCCCAGGCTGCACAACGAGGAACACGATGGTCAGCAGCAACAACAGGATCGTCCCTACCATTCCTCCCCTGACCAGCCAACTGGTGTCATGGCCTCTCCACCGGTTGATTATGGTCAACGCAAGGGCCAGGAACAACAGCACGGCAACGATGTTGATAAGCCACGTCCCTACTTCGGTCAACGCGGTAAACGTCGGCGTAATCCATGGATGATCCGCTGCCATTTTACTCAGATGCATTCCGAGGCGTGAGAGCAGACGATAGAGCACCAGTTCGAGGAATGACGCCAGCAGGACCAATTTGACGGTATACTCGAACAACGGGCCGAAGTCCGAAATCCTTCCCGTCAACCGTTCATTTCGTGTGGCTGCGTTCATCACTCCACCCAATAACAAACTGCATTATAGCGATAGCGGTCGTAAAAAATCAGGTCACCGTGCGGCCAGTGGCACCTGCTCAGCGCCTTCCTTTGCCCGTGAGATGTACAGCAATCCATCCGCCATGGCATAGTTGAACGGGAGTTCGCACACCACCTCGCTGATCCGCTCATACACATATTGATAGAGCCGTTCCGCCTCGTCGGGAGTCATGCCCTCTTGAACCTCGTAGAAGAAACCAAGACTGAGGTCTTCCGCAGACGGCCGCATGATGCGACGAATTCCATATCCGCCAGGGTCGCTCATGATCGGAGCCTCTTTTTCCAGATCGAACAAGCAGGGCTGGCAAGAAAATCCGTATGACTGGTGCAGTTTCTTGTTTTCGACGATGAAGTTCATCGTTTCGAGCGCTTCTTCTTCCTTTTCCGTAGGGAACCCCACGATGATGTAACAATGCACGGCGATGCCGAGATCGACGCAATCATTCGCAATGCGCCGGACCCATTCTTGCTTGATCCCCTTTTTCATGAAATCCATGATGCGCTGATTGAAGGATTCCAATCCGAAGACGATCTTCAAACAGCCGGCATGCCTCATGGAGGCCAACAGCTCGCGCGAGAGGTTTTTCTCAAACCGCATCTCGCAGGTCCATTTCACATCGAGTTGTTTCTCGATCATCTGCTGACATAACCGTTTCGTCGGCGCCAACGCGAAGCACTCGTCTGTGAAAAAGAAATGCCGTACGCCGTAGCGTTGCTTGAGCCACTGCAACTCTTCGATGGTCCGCGCTGGGTCTTTCTGACGGAAATTCTGGTGATCGAGGGTGAGAGCACAGAATGCGCAATCTTTATAGTAACACCCGCGAGAAAACTGGACCGGAAGCACCGGTTCCGGCGACAAATAGCGATCCAGTGGAAACCCATCATAGTTCGGCGCCGGGAGTTGATTGACATTTTCTGAGTAGAATGGCTGGTTGACGGTGATCTTCCCGTTCTTACGATAGATGAGGTTCGGAACCTTGCTGTAATCCTTCTTGCCTGCCAGCTGGTTCACCAATTCCAGCAAGGCCGTTTCCCCTTCAAATACGACGATATCGTCAGCTAACTCGAACAGACTCGGACAGCGGCGGATGTTGTCTACGAGACGAGTAAAGATGCTGCCACCGATGGTCACGTGGAGGTCGGGAGCGGACTCTTTGATCAACCGACAGAGTGTCAGGCCTGGAATGATCTGCGAGGTCGCGGTGATTGACACCCCAATAAGATCGGGACGGCTGTCGACGATTGACGGAATGAATCGGTTCCGGAAGAGGCTGAGAAAGGGATTCTGTGCTTCGTCCCGAATGACCTTCATCAGATCTTTGGAGGAATAGATCGAGTAGTTTCCAAACTGATTATCCACAACTGTGAGTCGGGTCGGAAAGTATACTGCGGAGACGACTTCCAACCATTTATCGATCATGAACAGGCTGGCGCGATAGGCATCCGGATCGTAAAACCCCTCACTACGCAATGTCTCTTTGGCGAGCTCGATACGGTCAACGAGATAGGCGAATCGATCGAGAGAATCAGTCACTTTCGCGTAGTGCTCTCGACTGCCGGCAGCGGTCTCTCTGGTCTGAGACCGCTCAAGCTCACGCTGCTTGGCGATCAAGAGTTGATACACCTCAGCCGCATAACTCCGGGTCAGTACCGTATCCAGCAATTCGATGCCGAGATCGCGTTGTGAAACGTCTGAAACTCCACCCTGATGCAGAAATCCCGTCAGGGATGGCAAACTGAGATAGGGCTGAGAAGGGTGCCATGTCGGAGGAAAAAGCAACGAGACTTTCATGGCAAAGTAAGTCCTTTTATTCTGGAAAATCAGTGATTTCGATGAATGTTCTCCTTATACCTCCCGCAGTTTGTGAAATGCAATCCCACAGGCTGACATTCGTCCAACTGTCGCTATCATCTAGAAAAAAGAGCCTCGGACCATCCCTTCCTGGAAGGAACCGATCCGAGGCCTCTCTTTAACTACCTGACACGTTCAGTTACAGCAACAACGCCACGCACATCGACTGAGTCATTAGAGTTTGAGCGTGAACCAGGTCGACAATGACTTCATGCCGTTCCGTTCGATGTTGGCCCCATCCCACACCGCAAAGGCGATAGGCACAGACATCCCGGCTTTGAACTGGACATCATTTGCATCACCATTTTCCAAGGTCCGCTTCACTACAACCCGCCAGGTCGGACCGGTATACCCACCGCCCTTGACGGACCCTGATGGTTCCCACACGCCATTCCCGATAACATCCTGATGCGCCTGGGTCGTGAGCGTGCTGAAGCCATTCGCGCTCAAATCCTCCACTGAACTCACGCGGAGCGTTGGGTCAGACATAATGTTGCCAGACCAAATGCCGGAATTGAAAGGCCCCAGGCTTCGGCCAATTCGGTCCGGATAGGTCACGCCCCCGGCAGGCTCTTCAAAGTAATAGTCCCAGAAAATGCCAGGATATTGATCGTCCACGTCCCAAATACCTGCGCTATCCTTGCCGATGTCCTTCTGCCATTCCGCATTCCACCGCCAGATGTTGGTCGTCCCACCGGATTGCCCCATGCACTGGAACGGTGGAGCCCCGGCCGTGTTGACAGGAAACATCACTGCCACTTGGTCTCGGAAGTCCTGTGGGCCGATCGCTGTGTCATTCTTCGTCTGGTCATTCCACTCCAACCGCAACCCGATCTCCTTTCCATTGGTCATGGCCTTGACGAACACCGACTTCACGGAAATGTTGGGGTGCATCGGTGTTGTAATCAATTGCCCACTCAACGGAATAACGACACCTGGAACACTTTCCCAAATGGGATTGGCGCCGTCCATGGGAATCGGGCCCTTGACCGTCTTTGCCGGAATGGTGACCGGTTGACTGACGGCCAATGGTACTCGCCCCATCGTCAGCAGCAACCCGACGGTGAGGACGGAGAGAAGAATGGCAAACACCAATTTCTTGTTGGTCGTCTGCGCTACTCTCATGTGCTAATTCCTCCTCTCGATGATGGTAAAGAAAACGTCTCTTCAATAACCGTTATCGATTCAGTCGCTTACGCAGTTCCGGCAGGTCCCCCCTGCTCTGTATCTTTCTCTTTATCCTTCACATCCATGTACGATTGCGCACCCACCTCGTTCAGCAGCATGCTCAATTCATTCCCTTGATCCTGCGCACCACACTCATACGTCTGCCCTTCCGGAGAGCTGAACGTCGCTGGACGGTAATCGGTTTCCGTATAGGGCTGAGGCGCCACACCGAGAAACGCGGTTTCAAACTCCAGCCATTCGGCCGTCAGATCGGCGATCAATTTGAAAGGTCCGGAATCCGCCTTCTTCGCCAGCATGCGACAGAAAAGCGGTACCCATCGGCCGATATGGTTCTTGACGAACTTCTTCTGGGCATCGACCACGATCTGTGTTTTTTCGATCCCGTCATGACAGCGTGAATATGATTCTTTGTAGGCGAGAAAGTGCATGAACTCGAACTCGACACTGAGGTGGTCGAGTCGCTCATGGATATCTTTGGACAACTCGACTCCAAAGGCCTTGTAAAACCCTGAAATATCTCCCATCACATGGGACTGCGCGAATACATGGTCATTCCCGAAGAGGGTTTCGTAGGGAGGACAATCGAGCGTGATGACATTGCTAAACACTCGGCGATGTTCAGACTGGAGATCGCTGAGTTGCCAATTGACACATTCTGAGGCAACCAAGTCTTCGATTGAAGCCATCTGCTTCCTTAACGCGCTTAACTTTCCCTTCGCTCGCTCACTCTCGTCTGAGCCAAGGGCAACTTCCAGCGCATCGAGCGCAGCCCTACCATCCTCCACAAACTCTCCGCACCGGAGGTAATCGAGAAATTCTTCATCTTCCGGGTACAGAAGACTCCAGGAAATCAAAAGATAGATCTTGCTGCGACCAAGCGCGCGCTCAACGGCGGGAGAATCCTTGATGGCAGAGGGACTTGGCATTGTGGCGGTTGCTACGGGGGACAACCCTTTGATTGGTTGTTGGCTCGTCACAGACATCGCCTCCTAGCCGCTTCGTTAACCACGCACTTCTTCACCATGGTCGAATAACGCAGCCATGTATGTATATGAAAAGGCTTGCACGAAGTCAAGGGTGAATTGGTTTGATCATGGCCGTCGAATTTTTCTCTCGGCGAGTCGCATCGTTGGGATGATGGTATCATTGGCCGATCTCCGTCAAATACCTCGCAGGCACCACTCGAATCGCCACGTGATCATTCACGGTCTTGCAGACCATCTCACACATACCACACCCCACGCAGGCTTCCGTCACCACTGAAAGGCACAACGACTCGAAATCCATGGCGAGGGCAGCGGTTGGACAGCGCGACACACATGCGTGGCAACCTTGGCCTGCCGTGCACAGCCGATGTGAGAGCGCCGCCATTCCCATTTTGACCTCGCGACTGTATTCGACCGGTACGAGCGCGTCCGTCTCGCAGGCCGCAACGCAAGGAAAGTCCTCACACAGGAGGCACGGTGACTGATCGGCATATAGAACCGGTGTGCCATCGGTCGGATGGGCCACAATGGCGTGAGGCGGACAGGCCTTCACGCAATCATTACATTTTGTGCATCGCTCGAGAAAGGTCGGCTCTTCCACGGCACCGGGAGGGCGCAACCAGTCGAGACGAACCGGAGCCTGGGCTTGCTCTTTGCGGAGGCCATCTGCTTCTTTGATGAACTCTTGCGCGGCTTTGACGGTGGAGAGAACCGAATCCTTCAGAAAATCCCGCCGGCCGTATGAAGGATTGGTGGCCATAACGAATAGGAACAGTTCCGGCCGAGATCAAGATTAAGAGGGAGTCACCTTCCGCTCTTAGCCTTCCCTTACATCACTCCATCTGCTCGCAATTTATAGACTTCTACACAGCGATCGCAGGCCCCGAATTCGATATCCCACCCAGGGTGATTCTCACGGATGAAGTCGAGCACATACGGTTCCAGTTTCGTGCCCATGTCCTCCACCCACGAATAGGTTGGAAACCGGCACAACGGGCAAGGGAACCCCGGCATGAGCATGAGCTTGTTTTCCGTCTCCGGCACCTCACCGCCTTCCACATCCACGGCTCGATCCATCACGCGGAGCGTGTCTGCAGACATTTCGATCAACTCTGAATGGGTGAAATATGATGTTTGCCAGAGTCCTTCAAACACCGATTTCAGTTGAGGGGGTGGAATTTTTCGATACCAAGACCGAAACTCCTTGAATCGATCCTCCTTACTCAACATCGGCTCTTTACCTGCCGCCACCAACCGACTATCCACGCTTAGGCTCCAGAGCACGCGATAGCGCTGCAAGAGTAAGGTCTCTTCGCCTGGGTTGAGTCCCATCTTGGTATCCGGATCGTAGCCGAATTGCGGGTCGATCATATCGGAAATATGCATCAACTCATGGCGGCAATAGCGAGTCAACGCCGGGTCGTAAAATCGACGAGGGATCAATTTGATCCCAACACCCTTCATGCCTTTGTCTTCAAACTCTTTGGCCAGATCCTTTTCGACCGATCCCCATTTCCTCAGGATATCGACGCCCTCCTGATCTTCCTTCAACACCCCTTTGACCAGAACAATTCCCACCTTCTGCTTCAAGAGCGGATACTCGTTGAACGAGTCGCGCACGATATCTGAGAACCCCCAAATGCCGAAGAGATATTGGTACAGTTTTTTGAATTCCGCCTCCCGATCTTCGAGGATGAACTTCTCGTAAATCGGATCGGCATGCTCATGAAACTCTTTGTAGTAGGTCGGATCGCCTTCCCGTTCCGTCTTCTCGACGAACGAATCGATCACTTCCTGAAGCAACGCTGGTTGGAATCTGATTTCCATTAAAAGAACCCTCCGCGGCTAGAGGGATAACCATGAAACAACAAAACAACGTCTGCGACTCCTTCCGACAACATGGCGACTGGAGCCGGCTTGACGCTTTGACACTGTGCTTGAACAGGCTCAGCGTCAACCCTGAGCATGTCCCCCTCTCACAGACGGAACAGTCGAAGGGTTGACTTGGCCGCGAGGCATCTCTTACGATCCGAACGACCGACGGAATTATACTGGCCGGGCTGTCGACCAATCAAGAACCAGACGGCCGAAGAAAGATGCGACCCCATGCCGGAACCGATGATATCTCATTCGCTCGCGACCGTCCCTGCAGAAACATCGCCCGCATCGACACCTCCTCTCGATTTTTTGGAGTATTGGAGTGCCGACTGCCGTGAGGTGAACACGTTTCGTGGCCATTCGCACGGAGTCTGGGCCGTCGCGTTTTCACCAGACGGCTCCATGCTCGCCAGCGGCGGTGCTGAGCGCCTCGTGCGCATGTGGGACATCGAAACCGGTCGGTTGCTGCGCTCCCTGCGTGGCCACACCCATGACATTCGCGCCATCGTCTTCACCCCCGATGGACAAACTCTGGCCACCGGCAGTGAAGACCGCACAATTCGCCTCTGGAACGGCAAGACCGGCGAGCCGATGAAGCTCTTGTTCACGCGGTATGATCACAATGTGTGCAGCCTGTCACTCTCGCCGGACGGCCTCATGCTGGCGCGCGGCAGCCATAACAAAGACATCAAGATTTGGGAAGTCACCACCGGCACCGAGCTGATGACCTTACTCGGGAAGGATGAGTACGATCACCACTGGTCGGTCTGCATCGCGTTTTCTCCGGACGGTATTCATCTGGCCAGCGGAACAGACATCGGAAAGATCAAAATTTGGGAGGTGCTCCCAAGCGGCGAGGAGAAGGTGCTCCATGACGGCCATTGGCGGCGAGACCAGGAAGATTCTACCGAGACCCGTGGTTACTTCATCGAGGATGACGGCGGATTCCAAAAACCGATGGACTACTGGATCGGCGCCATGACCTTCACGCCCGATGCCAAACTCCTGATTACCGGCAGCCGGGATACCACCATCAAGCTCTTCGAGATGCCGAACCTCGTGGAGAAAAAATCCCTCACCGGCCATAAGGGCTGGGTGCGGAGCCTTGTCGTCTCTCCGGATGGAAAAGTCTTGGTCAGCGCGAGCGATGATCAGACGATTAAATTTTGGGATCTCTCAACTGGCCGCAACTTCCGGACGCTCAAAGGCCATAGTGGTGGGGTGCGTTGCCTCACCTTTTCTCCGGATGGCAAGCACCTCGCCAGCGCCTCCTGGGATCGGACCGTGAAGCTGTGGGAGGGGGGAGTAAAAGCGGAAGAGTAAGTGCACTACTTACTGTAGCAAGCCTGGAACGTCTGACACCTTCTTTGTAACGCCATACTGCCACTGCCCATAAACCCCATCGGCGTTCACCGCCGCAACCCATCGTTCAGCAGCAGCGCGTTTTACTTCCTCTGTTGGGTCATATCCCTTGATCTCAAGAATAAAGTGGTGCGGCTGCTTTGATTTGAGTCGAATAATAAAGTCGGGCACATAGTCATGCATCTGCCCGTTGTGGAGATACGGAATAGCAAAGCCAAGGCCGGAGTTCTTTACGAACGCTTCGACTTTAGGATGTTTATCCAGATAGTAGGCGGCTGACTGCTCCCACTGACTCGTGTCTGCGACCACATAGTTCAAATGGCTCTTCGTGACCTCTCGCACTTCTCGGCTTGTCCAGAAATCTACATCGGCCGTTGAACCAGGTCCTCGGGTTGTTTCATAGCGTGGAACCTCGGGACTCTCCCCTTGTGAGGTATCAGGTCGAATAGCCTCAATGAGCCGTTCGACAACCCAGCCATAATACGGTGCTAGAAACAGATCCTTGATGTTTGCAGGGGAACGAACCTCGACCTTCTTATCAAGGTAGTGATGAATAATTGCTGCCACCTGCGGAAAGAGGACATGCGCGGATACGCCACAATCCTTTTGAGATACGTAGCTGTGGGTCAGCGTCTTCGCAAGATCGAATACCAATTCCTGCAATCGCCTCCGAGCCCTAAACTCATCCAAATTCACTTCATCAATTCGACCAGGGCCACTAAGAGACAATTTTCCCTTCGTGTTGACGTGCAGCCCTTTGACATCGACCTCTGGTGGAATACGTCCCGGCTCTAATACCAAAGATGGAACCGAGCCCCAATTTACCGTCACTCGATTACGGATTGCCTGCGTGTACCCTTCAACTCGCGGAAACTTAATTTCATACTGCGCTTTTCCTGGAACTGCATGAACGTGGAAGCGTTTGACCTTCGGCTTGGGTTGGCCCTGCGGCGAGGATTTGAATGGAATCACCTCGAAAGGCACACCAAAGACCTTGGCCACTTCCTCTGTCAACTTATCGTCAGGGCCAAGCTCATAGCTCGCGCGACGGAGGCCTCGACCAACAACCTGTTCACAAAGTAGTTGGGACATGAACGGGCGAAGCCCAATAATATGGGTGACCGTGTTGCAATCCCATCCTTCCGTGAGCATACCCACACTGACGATGCACCGTACGTCACGACCAGGAGGGTGCTCAGGACGTTCAAGCTTTTCAGCGAGCTCCTTAAATCCTTCGGGATAGATTGGTCGCCCGACACGGTCTGTCGGCCATGTAAGCTTTCCCACCGTATCAAGCGTGAATCTCATCCAGCGAACTTCATCGTTCTTGGACTCGCCCGAGTCCGACTCGTGAACCACCTTCGAATCCACACGGATCGTATGTTGCCGACCGTTGTTCTTAAAACTCTCGATTTTAACTGGCGGGATTCCGGTTGGCGCTTTGTCTTCCGCCAGCCACTCATACAACACCTTGGCAATCTGCGTGTTTTTGCACACAAGAATAAATACCGGTGGCCGTGGGTCTTCTCGATTCGCAACCCAGTCCTCCCGTTCTTTCTCCCAGAGCCCTCCAAGCATGGCAATGGGATGATGGGCGTACTTCAAAATCGCCTCGGGCTTGGGGCTGGCCTTTTTGCCGCCTCGTTCTGCAGGCGTGAGTTGCGGGAGAATCCAATGCCAAATATTGAAGTAGCCGGGAATCTCCTTGCCGGTTGTATCACGCACCGCAAGCTGTGGGATTTTCACCAAGCCTGATTCGATCGCATCAATCAAACTAAAATCGCTTACCACCCAGGGAAATGGCCGATTGGTGTCTTGACCGACTCGCCCAAGGAAATATGGTGTTGCAGAGAGATCGAGACAGAAGTTAATCCCGCGCAGTTTTTGAATGCGATCGAGCCCATCAACCCAGACAGTGGCTTCCTTGAAAAAATCTTCCGCCTCTTCATCCTCTCCAAACAAATCTTCTTCCTCTTCATCGCGTTCTTCGCGCACGATGCGATAGGCATGATGGGCTTCGTCGTTCATGACAAGGATGTTCTGCTTGCCACCCACTTCGCGGCCAAGAATGCGATTCACAAGAGCCGTGTCGCTTTCGACATACCGCCTTGATTCAACCGTCACTTTCTTCAGTGTGTCGTCATTCTCACGTTCTTCTCCCAGGACCGTGAGTATTCCTGCTGCAACCTGCCGCTCAAGGTCTTCCAGAGTCAGATAACGTTTCCCTCTGGCTGTCGTCGTCTTGGCACTAATGGTAATAGTCTCTTTCGTCCGGACCTCAACTCCGGCTTTGTTGACTCTCGAACCGACCCCACCCGTTTGGGTAGCCTGCGGCTCAAAGACATGCCAGTTCGTCACAAGAACCCGGCCTTGCGTCAGGAGCGGCATCAAGTGAGAAGGAACCAGATCGCGCGTGCGGTACAGGCTGGCTTCGCCTATTTCTGGATCCAACTCACGAAGCCGGCTCTTAATCGTCACATTGGGACAGACGACCAACACCACATCGGAGAATCGCGCGTCACTTCGATCATTGACCTTATTGAGAATACTCCACGCACCCAACATGCCCATGACAGTCGTCTTGCCTGACCCTGTCGCCATCTTAGAGGCATACCGACGAAACCCCGTGAAACCCTGCGCACGCTTTTCCTCGCTGAGTTCTTCTTGCGGGACTTCGATACCCTGACGAAAATCCGTCCGAGCCTCACAGAGAAAGATGATCGTTTCGACAGCATCGAGTTGCGCAAAAAAGAGACGCTGTGCCCGTCCATCGCGCCGCCACCATTGCAGCAATTCCAGCGTTGTCCTCGTGACACCGGGATAGCCCTCCGACCGCCACTTCTTCACCTGGGCCCGGATGCGATTCACCAGCTTCAACTCAATGGCAGTCCCGGCGACCGTCCCATATTCCTTTTGAGGCTTCACTTTTGGATCGCGATAGAAATACATCGCCGGGCGACGGCCAGGCCGTTGTTCGGGCTCTTCGCCTTCAACGATATGCCAATGTTCTTTAGGTTCTTCGAAGGGAGAATTCAGAATGGGCTGTGGGACTTCGTAGGCGCTCATGGGTGCTTCGGAAGGAGCGTGAGAATCTTCGTGCGCACGCGACGCGCCGCCGCCGCCACGTCACGACCGTCTGTCTCGTCCGGCTCGAACAGATCGTCAGGGTATCGGGCCGCCACACCATAAGAAGTCAGCTTCCGGCAATCCGACTCTAGCGCAGCCAGCCCTGCATCGCACACCACGCACTGGGCAAGCAAAGAAACCAGATCGTGCGTCCTCGAGAGATCGCGCCCATGATAGGCCAGAAACGCTTTCAACACTTTCTCAGCCGCCTGTTGCGCATGGAAGCAGACCGTATCCCAGGGAATGTCCTTGGCAGCAAGGTTGTTATCGATATTCAGTAGATCGTGCTCGGCCTTGCGAAGCCAGGCGGAGAAGTTGGATTCAGGGCTGCTCATACAGCACCTTGCCCTCCTTCTCAATCACCGACAGCAGCGTGCCCTTCACGTGGCGCAGACGGCGAACTTCATCCGGCGTGTACACCACGATATCCATTGGCCATGAACGCAGTCCGAACACTTCGCTCACCTCGATCGCCCGCTCCGGCGGACGGCGTGGCGTCTCCATCTCGACAAAAAGATCCAGGTCACTGTCCGGACGGGCGCCGCCTCTCGCATGGCTCCCGAAGACCATGATGCGCTTGGGATGAAAGCGATCGACAATCGTCTTGGTCACATGGTCCAGCAATGCAGCCTGCGTCATGACCGTCTGCTCCTTTCAGCCTCAGCTTAGGTCAGCTTTTTGACCACCAGCAATTCATTCCCTCGGTCGTCGATCACTTTGACGGCGATCTGCTTGTGCTCGCCCGCCTCGAAGGGTGCGCTGGTTGTGCCGGACAAATGATCCCACACGGATTCTTCATACTCGCCCTTCAGCGCCTTCTTGAGATTGTCCCAGGCGCTGGTGCGGGGGAAGAAGGCTTGCGAGACGTGAAAACAGAGGTCGTTATAGTCCGTGTCTAGGAACCAGGCCGGCACATCGTGGCCGGTGCGATGCGTGACCTCCATCGTGATGGGATCGAACACATCCAGCCCCAGCAACTCCACCTGGTAGAGCGTCGCCCCACTTGCACCTTTTTCCTTGTGCCTTGTGACTTGCACCTCAGGCTGCCCACACACACTGAAGATCTGGCTAGACCGCATGTTCTTGAGCAGATCGCCCATCATCAAGTCCGGCGTGGCCTGCACATAAGTGGCGGGCACGCCCATCACCTCGGCGCACTTCTCCACCAAAGTACGAGCGTTCGGTTGGATGGCAAACCCGATCACGTAGAGATGTGTATAGTTTTTCGCATGCGCCTCGCGTGCTGCTTCGTAGACCAGCTTTTCGCTGACCGCACCATTCTCAGGACCAAAGACCATGGCCACGGCCTTTTCCTGGCCATTGACGACCAATGCCTCGGCAGAGAGTGAGAGCGACTTTGCGGGAGGCCTGACATTCTTAAACGTGACGGTCTTGTTGCCTTCTAATCGGAGGATCGGGCTCTTGCGCAGCACTTCCAACATCCGGTCCACGAAGGAGCCATAGGCTTCAGATGAAACCGTCCCGGAATCTTCGACACCGTCGCCTTCCCAATCCACTGGCGTCGGAATCGTCGCCTCGACGCAGAAAGGACCAGTTACGCGGGTGATGCCCCTCTCGATTTCTGGCCGATCTACGAGTACTTCTTCATCTGGCGGTTCGTTGTTGGCAATGGACTTGAGCGTGATGTGAGGGACAATCCCGCCGACTTCCTCGCCCTTCTTGTTCTGCTTGCGTGTGTAGACGAAGCCTCCGGCTGGGCCGCGATGCTGGTCTTTCAACTCGTACCAAGGAAAGGTGGCAGTCAGCAGCCGTTGCCGAGAGAGCGCCAGCGGCACCCGACTTGTATCAGCCGTAATCCAACGACGGCCCCATTGCTCAGCAATATAGGCTGTTGTGCCGCTTCCGCAAGTCGGATCGAGCACCAGGTCGCCTGGGTCGGTGGTCATGAGGAGACAGCGTTGAACCACCTTAGTTGAGGTCTGAACAACGTACATCTTTGGATCTGAATATCCTGCGATTACGGTATCTTCCCAAAGGTTATTGATTGATATCACCGGGAAGTCATCGATGTATCTGACGTACGAAAGGGTGTCTCCGAGCAGGATCAATCTATTCTTTTGTTTAAGCTGTTCCATTCCTTGCTCGCTGGTCTTCCAAACACCTTTAGCTGGTCTAAATACTCTGCCTTCAAAATCCACGGGGTATTTTGTCTTCTCGACTCCTGATTGAGAGGTAAGATTGTCGGCGCGAAATATGCGACTTTCCTCTGGCAGGGTAGATAGATCTGATCGCTCCTCCTGAGACATTCTCCTTCGTGTCCCATTGGGAAGTTCAATCCAAGTGTAGGCACCCAACTCACCCGCTGTTCTCCCTTTGGGAAGGTACAGTTGGTTGTACTTGACATGTTCTTGATCCTTGCAATACCAAAGCAAGTAATCGCACACAGCAGCAACAACCTGAGTGCCTAGTGATGGGCTCCCAGCACCGGCAGTCTTTTGAAAGGTAATAACCGAAATGAAATTCTCTGCTCCAAAGACCTCATCCATCACTTCTCGCACATGATGTAGATTCTCATCGCTGATTTGGACGAAGATGCTGCCGCTGGGGGTGAGGAGATCGCGGGCCAGCAGCAGTCGATCTCGCAGATAAGTCAGGTACGAGTGCAGGCCCAGTTCCCACGTGTCCCGGTAGGCCTGGACCATTTCGGGCTCGCGGGTCATGTCTTCATCATCGTTGTGGCTTACGTCGCGCTTCCTGAGGAAAGGCTGGAAGTTGCTGCCGAACTTCACGCCATAGGGCGGGTCCATGTAGATCATCTGCACTTGCCCACCGAGCCCTTCGTAGTGCAGCAGCGAGTTCATGACGACGAGCGAATCGCCCAGGACCATGCGGTTGGTCCAATTGTCCTGATACTCGTAGGATTTCAACACTTGATCGGTAATGGAGTGTTGCGGATCGCCGAACAGGGCAAACATCTCCTCTTGTTTGTCGGCCTTATGCCCGGCCAGCGTTTCGATGATGGCTTTGGTGGAGAGTCGCTCGTGGATAAACAGCGGCAAGGTCGGCACGTCGAACGATAGCCGCTCGGCTTTGCCGGCCCAGTTTAGAAACGGCTTGCTGAGGCTCTTGAGCTTAGACGCGGCGGCCTTGGCTTCTTCGAGCGTCTTGGCGTTGAGGACTTGTTTGATGAGTTGTTCCCCTTGCTCACGGGCTGGATTCTTGGCATCCCAATCGAGGGCGGGCGAGAGTGACGAATCATAACGGTAGGTCTTCGGAGATTTCTTCTTCTTAAACTGCGCCTGCGTGCCCACCTCCGGCCGCATGAGGCTCTTGGCTTCTGGATGCTTGTACGGGGCGGTCT
>CAZJOQ010000012.1:0-35315 GCA_964547625.1 uncultured Nitrospira sp. | reverse complement strand
CCGACCCCGTTTCGTCGAAAGGAGTATCCCGTGGCAACAGGTACAGTCATCCAGGTCATCGGACCGGTCGTGGACGTCGAGTTTCCTCCCGGCCAACTACCGAACATCTATAACGCGCTTAAAGTCTCGCAGGAAGAGAATAAGGCGGCAGGCACGCCTGCCATTCGGATCACCCTTGAAGTGGCTTCGCACTTGGGCGAAAACCGAGTCCGCAGCATCGCGATGTCTACGACCGATGGTCTCACGCGCGGGATGGAGGTGCAGGATACCGGAGCGCCGATTTCCGTGCCTGTTGGGCGTGAAACGCTTGGTCGCCTCATCAACGTGCTCGGCGAACCAGTCGATGAACGGGGACCGATCAAGGCGAAGAAGATGTATCCGATTCATAGGCCGGCCCCAAAACTTGAAGATCAAGAAACCAAGACCGAGGTGCTCGAAACCGGCATCAAGGTCGTGGATCTGCTCGAGCCTTACAGCAAGGGCGGAAAAGTCGGACTCTTCGGCGGCGCCGGTGTCGGTAAGACCGTCATCATCATGGAACTGATCAACAACATTGCCCTGCACCACGGAGGGTTCTCTGTGTTTGCGGGAGTCGGTGAGCGGACTCGTGAAGGGAACGATCTCTGGCATGAAATGCAAGAGTCCAAGGTCATCGATCCGGACGATTATACGAAGTCGAAGGCGGCGTTGGTGTATGGGCAGATGAACGAGCCACCTGGCGCTCGGCTCCGAGTGGCCTTGACCGGATTGGCTGTCGCCGAATTTTTTCGAGATGAAGAGAATCAGGACGTGCTGCTCTTCGTGGACAATATCTTCCGGTTTACCCAAGCCGGTTCAGAGGTATCCGCATTGTTGGGCCGTATGCCATCAGCTGTCGGATACCAGCCGAACCTTTCGACCGAGATGGGTGCCCTGCAGGAGCGCATTACCTCAACCAAACGTGGTTCGATCACGTCCGTCCAGGCGATTTATGTGCCCGCCGACGACCTGACAGACCCGGCTCCAGCTACGGCCTTCGCGCACTTGGACGCGACAACCGTGTTGTCCCGCTCGCTCGCCGAGCTGGGCATTTATCCGGCGGTCGATCCTCTGGATTCCACATCACGCATTTTGGACCCGCAGATTATCGGGGATGAGCATTACAAGATCGCGCGTGGCGTGCAGTCCGTTCTGCAACGCTATAAGGATCTCCAAGATATTATCGCCATTCTCGGTATGGACGAGTTGTCCGAGGACGACAAGATGGCCGTCGCCCGTGCCAGAAAGATCCAGCGCTTTCTGTCGCAGCCCTTCCATGTGGCGGAAGCCTTTACCGGCGCGCCTGGGAAGTATGTCAAGCTCAAGGACACCGTCCGCAGCTTCAAAGAAATCCTCGATGGGAAATACGACCACTTGCCGGAGCAGGCCTTCTACATGGTCGGTCCGATCGAAGAGGCGGTGGCCAAGGCTGAAAAAATGGGCGTGAAAGTGTAAGCAGGAGACGGCTTCACTTTGTGAGTAAGAGGGGATGAGAGAATGCCGGGGACAATTCTATTAGAAGTCGTCACGCCCGAAAAACTGCTGTTGAGCCAGCAGGTCGATGAGGTCATCGCGCCAGGGTCAGAAGGAGAGTTTGGCGTTCTCCCTGGACATTGTCATTTCCTTTCGACGCTCCGCATCGGCGAACTCCGCTACCGTATCGACGACCAGACCCATTCCATGGCCGTGCTCTGGGGGTTTGCCGAAGTCACGCCGACCAAAGTCACAGTCATGGCGGAGATCGCGGAAAATGCCGAAGACATTGATGTCGAGCGGGCAACAGCCAAAGTGGCTGATGCAGAGCGGCGCCTTCAGGCGGGAGGCTTACCGTCAGAAGTGAAAGAAGCACAGATTAGTCTTGAGAAGGCGCGCCTCCGCAAAAAAATTGCCGAGCGCGCGAGAAAAACCAGTCACGCCTAATACGTCGATTCCATCTAGGTCGATTTCTCACCAGTTCTTTCCAGTCCGTCGTCCTGGTCGATCCAGGTATGGTCTTGCGTGCCATGGAATCCATTTATTTGTGATGGCACGACAATCCGCAGTAGCGTGGATTCCATGATTACGGAATTCGTTGTCACATCGGGCGAACAACCTAAACGATTAGACGTCTTCCTCGTGAACCGACAACGGGACATCTCCCGGTCAGCACTCCAGCGCCTGATCGAGATGGGTCGGATCAGGCTCAACGACCAGGTGGTGAGGGCCAGCCAGAAGATCAAGCCTGGCGATAGAATCACGATGGATGTGCCAAAACCCGAACCGCTTTCAATAAAAGGCGAGGCCATTCCCCTCGATGTCCTCTTCGAAGATGAATCGCTTCTTGTCTTGAATAAACCGTCTGGTATTGTCGCCCACCCTGCTCCAGGAAACTGGACGGGTACGCTCGTCAACGCGTTGCTGCATCACTTCCAGACTTCCGGCGGAACCATTTCAACTATTGGAGGGAAGGAGCGACCAGGCCTTGTTCATCGACTCGACAAAGAAACCTCAGGGATCATGGTGATTACCAAGACCGATTCAGCACATCGTGCTCTCGCCGCCCAATTCAAACTCCATACGATCACGCGAATGTATGAGGCGCTGGTCTGGGGAGTTCCCAAGAAAGGCCGGGGGCTCGTTGAATTGGCGATTGGTCGGGACATTAAAGATCGGAAAAAGTTTTCCGCCAGAACAACCAGCCCGAAACAATCTACGACAGAGTATGTCGTGACTCGGCGATATGGCAAAGTGGCCGCTCATGTGTTCCTGTATCCACGAACGGGCCGCACTCACCAACTCCGGGTCCATCTTACCTCACTCGGACATCCCATTCTGGGTGATCGCACCTATGGTGGACTCAAAGTCTGTGGCCTCGACGGAATCGAAATTCCACGGGTGATGCTTCATGCCAGAACACTTGGCTTTATTCATCCGACGACGGGCCAAATGGAGGAATTTACGAGACCGGTGCCGGAAGATATGGAGACGGTCATGTCCCACCTTGAAAGGGAAACGGTTATGGCGGAGAATACATCAGGAGATAAATCCCAACATGCACGATCCTGAGAATCTATGCTAACCGGTGACTTTCTTGACGCCATAGGAGGATTAGCTGCGCTTATCAAAGTCTATGCAGCGAAATTGCCATCTGCGGTGCGCTTGAACGCGGTACCATCCGGAGTGAAACCGTCTATTGAGGCAATCGAGAGCTATGAAACCATCGTCTCTCGTGCACGCAGCCAGAGCGCAGGGACTCCGTACAAGGGGCTGAATGAATCCTTGGTGTCATCGCTAGAAGCATTCGAAATCGGGAACCTCCTCGGCGCGGTTCAGCCGCTGCTCATGGTCTTGGATCATCTCGAACGGATGCAATCAGAAAAAGCAATTAACGTAGAGCGCCCTAATGAACAACGACTCAAGGAATACCGTGCCGCGTTGCGAAAAGTTCTTCCGGGAAATCAGCCTGAATTAGATGGGGCAGGAGGCGGGGCATCCTGAGGACTCAGGGGTAGAAGCACTCGAATCCATACGACGGCAATGGGTGGTCGCGAAGGATTCAAAAAACAGGAGACACGAGGAACGGCTACGGTCAATGTCCCATTTTGGGGCCTAACGCGTTTGCTCCAGCGGTGACGAGTTTGAACCGCGACGTGGTACCACAGTGCGGACATTTTGCCCGAACGGTCTCAGAGTCGAGCACCTCATACTCATCAGCTTTCAACCACATGAGCTGAAAGCACTTTGGACAGCTACGGACTTGCGTTGACATGAGTTTCCTCGTACACTCCAAATGAACCCGGGGGATACTCTAGTATAAGATGCCTCCAACCCTCAAGTCCGCGGTTACCTATTCCAATCAGGGACCACCCGAAGCTTCTCAGCTCCTACACTTATTCCATCAGGCGCCCTGGGCCGAAGATCGCTCTCTCGATGATGCAAAGGAAATGCTCCAGCATACTGACCTGACTCTTTGCGCATGGGATGGAGATAGGCTCATCGGGTTCGGCCGTGTACTCACGGACTTCATCTACCGTGCAACAATCTGGGATGTCATTGTGGATAAGGCGTATCAGGGCAAAGGGATTGGAAGGGAAATTGTCCAGCGGATTCTCCATCACCCACGTCTGAATCGGGTGGAGCTCGTTTGGCTTTGCACTAGGCGGCCAGGTTTTTATGAGAAACTAGGATTCAGTTCCAAAGAGCAAGCCGGTATGGTGTGGAGTCGCAGCGCGAACAGTCGGCTTGAGTAGGAAGAGGGATCTACACCTGTTGCCCCCTCCTGTTCATAGAAATAGAAGGGCTGCTCAATAGCCTGCCCCATACGAAAATCAGAAGAACATCTTCGCGCCGAAGAGAAAGCCGAACGATGAGGCATTCCAGTCACCATTTCGGAGTCCGTTTACCGTCGCATGTCCATCGTTCCGTTTATAGGCCCATTCGGCGTTGAGGGCAAACCGTTCGTATAACTTATAGTCTGCTCCCCAGCCTAACCGCCATGCAAAGTTATTGCTCGGACTGATTCGAGTCCCGGTATCCTCGCCAAAACTGTTGACGTTCACGCCGAAACTCATATTCACATACGGGATGAACTGACCTAATTTTGCAGGGCGCAGTTCCATCGTGGGAAGAACCGAAACCGTATCTTGATGTCCGAGATCCACATCTGGCCGTTCCAAGCTGACTCCATGCCGTTCCCACTCAAGCATCAATCCGACCAAAAACCAAGAATTGACACTATACAGTCCTTGGAAATTGACAAGCGGACCAACCGATGTAGAGGTATTGTCCGAAAGCTGCTGAGTGAGTGGTGTAAATCCTACACGAAAACCCAGTACCCATTTCCCTGGCTCTGCCCCGCCAAATTCGTCCGCCCAGGCGCTATGTAACAATGGAGAAATGGTTGCCATCAGAACGAACGCGATGCCGGTCAATCTAACGCGGAGCGCTTGCTTTCGCATGGACTCCTCCTCTCCCAGTGGGGTATGGCCATTCACAGTTTGTTCAGTATGTTTGAAGGTCAGTCTCTATAACAGCGAGACATATGCAGTCTATGCTGCATCATGAACTAAGGAAAATTCCAGCTTTAATTATCCCATGTACTGACAGCGAGCATGAGCGCTTGATGCCTTGAAATCGCAAAATGACTGGCCTCCATTACATGCGGCTAGGTAATCGTACGATGACAAGGAGGACATCATGGCCATAATTGCTAGAGGGGTTGTTCAGTATCGCTGTGACTCCTTGGAAGCGAGAACGGAGCAAGGTTGTTAATGAGGGTGAGCGGCTCCTGCCCGCTTCACGCGTTTTGGGGAAAAGAAGAGAGAAATAAAAAATATCGAGGTGGCCAATAGAACAATTGCAGGCCCAGAGGGGACGTCCCAAATAGCCGAAATGAGGACACCTGCCACGGAGGTCGAGATGCCGATGATTGCTGAGTACAGGGTCAGTGTGCTGAGGCTATGAGTCAGCTGGTAAGCGGTCGAAGCTGGAATCAGAATCATGGCGAACACCAGAATTGCACCGACAGTCTTTAATGAGACCACCACCGTCAAGGCGACCAGGGTCAGGAGAAGAAAAAATATTTGTCGTGCGGGAACACCAGAGGCTTCAGCCATTTCCTGATCGAACGCAATGAAATACAGTTCCTTGGAGAAGACGAGTACGAGCCCGAGCACCAGGATGCTGAGCGTCCCAATGATGCCTAGCTCTTCAGGAGTGACCGAGAGCACACTGCCAAACAAGTACCCGTACACTTCAGCATTGTAGGTTTTCATCAACCCGATGAAGAGAATTGCCAGTGCCATCGTCGTCGTGTAGAGAATTCCAATCGAGACATCCAGCTTCATTCGGCCTTTCTCTTCAATCCACCCCGTAATCCAAACCGTCGCCAACCCGAACACAATGGCCAGCAACAATGGCGGCCATCCCATCAAATAGCCGAGTGCGACACCTGCAAAGGCGGCATGCGATGTCCCGGCGCCGACGAAAGCCAGTCCTCGTAACACGACAAACACCCCAATGACCGAGCAAAGTCCCCCGACCATTGCGGCGGCAAGGAGTGAGCGTTGCATGAAGTCGTAGGCGAGAAGATCGAGCATGGGTTGGAATCAATTTTTAATGGTGATGGTGGTAATCCTCAACGATGACGAGGTCGTTCTCCGTAATGACCAGCTCTTTGCCATACACCTGGTGGAGAATCTCTGGCTTGAGCACCTCCGCAGGGGGGGCAGCAGCGAAGAGCCTAGTTTTGAGAAGTACCAAACGATCCACTCTGGAGCGGATCATATTGATATCATGAGTAATCAAGAGCACCGTTAATTTGAGCTGGTCGTGAAGATGCTGGACCAATTCAATGACGTTGTGTTGGGTCGTGATATCGAGCCCGGTCGTTGGTTCATCTAGTATAAGGACTCTGGGTTGCTGTGCGAGAGCTCTCGCAATAAACACGCGCTGTTGTTGACCTCCGGATAGCAGTCCCAACGCATCATCCTTATGCGCGTCCATTCCCACTTGGGTCAGAGCTTCCATTGCGATGGCATGATCCCTCCGGCCTGGTCGCTTAAATAAGCCTAGGGCTCCATAGCGTCCCATCATCACCGTCTCAAGGACCGTCACCGGGAAGTTTCGGTCGACGGCCCCTTTTTGCGGGAGGTAGCCGATCTTGGCCCGATGGTAACAGCGGAGTTTGTCACACGCACAGTCGAAGATATGAAGATGCCCCCGAACAGGAGCGAGCAGCCCTAAGACCGCCCGACAGAGTGTTGTCTTGCCTGATCCGTTCGGACCGATCACCCCCACGAATTCGCCTTCATAAATAGTCAGCGAGATATCATTCAGGGCAATGAGACCAGGAAATCCGAATGAGGCATGATCAAAGCGAATGATCGGCTCTCGAGGATCAGACACGCGTGTAAGGCTCCTCCTACGTCACCATGACTTATTCTGAAGGGCTGTTAGCGGGCTTCCAATGCGTTGGCCAATTGGAGCACATTATAACGAAGCATGTCGAGGTAGGTCTCAGCACCCGGCAGACCGCCAGGCATCGTCGTCAGGATCACCACACGGGCTTTCGTTTCTCTCGCGAGGAGTTCGGGGAGTCGTTGGCTGAGCTGAATCTCAGAGGCAATCACCTTGATGTGTTCTTTGCTAATCTTTCCTATGAGAGATTGGAGGTGAAGGGCTGACGGTTCCGTACTGGCCTGGACGTGGATGGTGCCGACAATGTGCAGATCGAATCGTTTTGCCAGATAAGGCCAAGCAGAGTGGTGCGCAATAAACCGACGATCGGCCAGGATCTGCGTGCGAGCGGAGAGTTCTTTTTGCAGCTGTGCCAATCGCTCACGGTAGGCCGCCTGATTGGCTCTGAATTCAGCTTCGTGATAGGGATCGATCTCGATGAGCGCGTCGGTAATGTGCCGAAGCATGATCAAGGCATTCGCCGGGTCCAGCCAAATATGTGGGTTTCCCTCCAGATCAATCCCAGTTCCTTGCGTATGGGTATCTTCATGCGTATCAGTACCGTCTTGTATCAGCTCGACTCCCTGCGATGTGGTGATCACACGTAGTGTCTGACTCCCCGCATTTCTCACCAATGAAGACACCCAGACCTCAAGGCCGAGGCCAATCTCAAACAGCAATCGAGCCTTCCGAACAGCAACCAGATCAGAAGGTTTCGGCGAATAAGTGTGTTCATTCTCGTAGCCGCTCAACAAGGAGGTGACTCTGACGTAGGGGCCACCGACCTGCTCTGCTAAATCCTTCAGGATCGGGATCGTGACGACAACCGGGATTGGATCACGGGCCTCGGTCTTGGCATCACATAACGGAAGCAAGACGGTGAGAGTGCCGACCAAGACGGAGACACTAAATTGCAGCAGATAATGGACGAAAAACATCGGCGGGGACCGTACCATCCAAGTCATGCGGTGTCAACGACGTCTCCAGCTGAGGTACTGCTCATAGGCCCTGTCCATTCGACTCCTTGACCCCTGGTGCCAGTTCCATTAGCGTAGCACACCATCTGATCCAGTTGACGTCTGGAGGAGGTGAGAAAGGATTCATCACATGAAAGTTGTGGGGTTAATGTCGGGAACGTCGGCAGATGGAGTCGATGCCGCGCTCGTCTCGATCGAGCGGCGGAAAGCAGGCATTCACGTGGAAATGGTCGCATTCCATTCACTGTCCTATCCACGATCGCTCCAACAACGAATTCTCTCGGCCTCGGTTGCGGGTACCGTGTCGGATATTTGTCACCTGAATGCGCTCCTTGGAGAATGGTTTGCCGACGCGGCATCAAGTGTTATCCGGTCGGCTGAATTGACCCCAACGGACATAGATCTGATCGGCTCGCATGGCCAAACTGTGCACCATCTTCCAGCCGGCATCAAAGATACGGGTGTCGGCTCCATACGCTCCACGCTTCAAATTGCAGAACCTGCAGTGATTGCGGAGCGTACGGGAATCACCACGGTCGCAAATTTCCGCCCCCGCGACATCGCCGCTGGTGGTCAAGGTGCTCCGCTGACGCCAGGGGTCCATGCATTGCTGTTTCGGCATCTTCGGCGGTCCCGTCTCATCGTGAATCTTGGGGGTATCAGCAACATCACGTATCTACCACGAGGGTCAGGGACGGCTGGTATCACCGCATTCGACACCGGTCCAGCGAACATGGTTCTGGATGGCATCATGTTTCGGAAGACCAATGGACGCTCCACCATGGATCGTGAAGGGAGTCTGGCTTTACGAGGCAAGATCGACTCGAGGCTATTGGCCAAACTTCTCGCACACCCATATCTCTCTCAGCCGCCTCCAAAATCAACAGGGCGCGAGGCATTTGGGGGAAAGATGCTCGATGAATTGCTCAGCTGGCAACAGACCCGCGTGCTATCGATCGAAGATCTTCTCGCCACCTGCAGCCGCTGGACTGCCGAGGCTGTGGGCACGGCCAGGCGCTGGATCCGAGGTGGAATAGACGAAGTCATCGTCGGTGGGGGAGGAGTCAGAAACCGCGCAATTATGGGACAGCTAACGGCACTGTTCGATCCTATTCCTGTCACAACAGTTGAAGCACATGGGTGGGATAGTAAAGCGCTTGAGGCGGTGGCTTTTGCCGTCTTGGCATATCAGACCGTGATGGAAGAAAGTGGAAATGTGCCGTCAGTTACGGGTGCGGCCTTCCCAAGGCTGTTGGGGTGCATTGTTCCAAGCGGTCCTCGGTGGTTTGAACGATTACGCCCCAATAGAAGGCAAAAGTAACACACGATGAAAATTGTTCTACTCGCGATCGTGATTGCTGCCGTGGTTTTCGGCATCCGGTGGCTTAGGAAGGCCCGACGCCGAAGTAAGAGTGAAACATCGCCGTTCACGATTCCAGCTGACGCCAGCATCAGTCCCGTGCCATTACTCACTGAAAAGGAAATTGCCCTTTATAATCTCATTCAATTAGTCGTCCAAGAGCGGTATCTCGTTCTAACTCAAGTACCGTTATGGTCCTTCATAGCGGTCGATGCTGAGGATACGGTTCGTTCCCATATCCTACGACACATCGCATTGAAACGAGTGGATTTTGTATTGATTCATCCCGGATCGTGCCACGCTGAACAGGTGGTGCAAATTGAAGAGGCATCTCCGCAACATGGGGAGGCAGAGCGCCAGCGCATTATTGAATCGGTGCTACTTGCGGCCGGGATCAAACTCGTGAAGTTGCAGTCCAATGTAAGTTATTCTCTTCCAGATCTTGCCACACGGTTAGAATTACAGGAAGATGAATAGGAACAGAATGCTCTGCTCGTCAAAAACGTTTCTTACTGGGATGGAGCGGTGTCCTCGTTGCTGCTCGCTGTTGCTTCTAGAGCTTTGCGGGCGACCTCAGCTTCCGAACTATCCGGGTATTGATCCACAACTCGATCAAACATAAGCCGTGCCTTTTCGGGATCACGTAATTTGGCGTAGGTCTGGCCGAGTTTGAGCGTCGAAGCTGCTACCTTTGGGCTGAGCGGGTAATTTGACACCACATCGTAGAAGGACTTTAACGCCTCCCGGTATCGCCCCATACGATACTGACATTCCCCGATCCAATATTGCGCATTGGCCGCGAGTGCGGACTGACCGTGTAGCTCAATAAACAGTTGAAAACCTGCCATTGCTGCTGCGTAATCTCGGTGCTTAAATTCATCCATCACCCGATCGTATAATCGACGGGTCGTATCTTGCCGCTGTGTAGGTGCTGCGACAGACAGGTTCGTGGATGTCAAGAGAAGCAAGAGTAGGAAGATCGTGAGACTTTTCAGAATCATGCTGAGCCTCCATCTGCTCAAGCAATAGACGAATGCCTAGGTTACGCAATCGCTATGCCAGGCCCCATGCTGTCTGCTGATGCAAACCCACTGAATAACAGGAGGTACCCACAAGATCGTGTCCTTCAGACTCTCAAATGTTTCATGAAACTGATAAGTAAAGACACAGAATTGTACAGAACGGTTCTCCTCCGTCTTTCAGTGGATACCCCATAAGGGTGATGAGTTTGTGTAAAGAGTTGAGAGCCTGTGTGAGGAGCAAATATCATGAATATAGAATCAGTCCCGGCTAATCCCTTCGGAGGCAAGACATTGATCGTGGATCGCTCTGGGCAGAACAGATACATGCTCCCAAGCGAGGCGATAAATGATATGGGTGAGTCGGATCAGATTTATGTGCGTCCCGGGATTTACGAAGACAAAATTTTCGTCCGTCAACGGCCTATTCGACTCGTTGGTGCGGGTCGTGACCTTGTCCAGATCTTCTCACGGCGCGGAGGCCCTCTTTACCTACAGGAAGTGCCGGAAGGGTGGATTGCCGGTATCACGTTCCGCTATGTCGGCAGTGATCAGCACTCAGCCCTCAACATCCTCAACTCTACCTGTACCATCAGGCACTGTCGAGCGATGGAAGGAATTTTGTCTGGGGTGGTTTTGTATGGTCCTCAGTGTGGTGCGACATTGGTCGACAATGAAGTGTGTCGGAACCGTGAATCAGGCATTTTTATATTTGCCGGAGCATACCCGCGAGTGACCGATAACCGTTGTTTCGATAATCATCATTTTGGTATCGCAGTGCTCGATCCGGGAAGCCGTCCAGAGTTGGTACGCAATCGATGTGAGGGGAATATGCTCAGCGGGATTCTGCTGTTTCAGGATGCGGAGAGTCTCATCGTGGATAATATCTGTCAGAACAATCAGCATTGGGGCGTTCTGCTGACTCCCGATGCGCGTCCCAATCCGTCGCCTTCAGAGCTTCCGAGAATGAATCAGCTCACCCCTAATCCGCTCGGAGCCTATTCGATTTCCAATCAGCCTCTTGCTGAAATCGGTCGATAATGACTGCCAGGCGATCCCACAGGCATGCTGCCCATTAGCCTGAGAGAGGAGAGGACGGGGAGTCGTTCGGGATGTGGAACTGAAAGGAGCTGCCCCCTTGCTGCTTCGCGCGATACATAGCGGCATCGGCGTGCTTCAACAGCTCGTCGACGTCATGATCGTCAGTTGGATAGACGGTAATTCCGATACTGACTCCGATTGATGCTTGATGGGTGTCGATCTGAAAAGGCTGCGCCAGGGATTTCGTGATTCGCTCTGCGACCAGCGTGATATCCTCTTCGCACATCAGGCCCTCAAGTATGATAGTGAACTCATCTCCACCCATGCGTGCCACGGTGTCCACTTCGCGTACGCACTCGTGCAATCGTTCAGCGACTAATTTCAAGAGTTGATCACCGACATTATGGCCCAAGGTGTCATTCACCGGCTTGAATCCATCAAGGTCAAGCAGCATGAGACCGAGAGGTTGTTGGAGCCGCTTGCTTCGCGCCATGGCTTGAACAAGACGATCGCGAAACAAAGTGCGGTTCACAAGGCCGGTTAACTGATCATATTGGGCTAGGTATGTGAGTCGCTCTTCAGCCCGTTTTCGTTCGATGGCGTAACGGATTGAGCGTGCCAGTAGTTCCGATTGCCGTTCTCCCTTGACAAGATAATCCTGCGCCCCGTTCTGGACAGCCTGTAACGCGAGCGTTTGATCGTTGAGTCCGCTGAGCACGATGATAGCAATCGTTGGGTTGGCGGCCTGCATCTGGCGCACAGTTGAAAGTCCATAGCCGTCCGGGAGCGAAAGATCCAAGAGAACAGCATCAAATCGTGCACGGGCCAGATGCCTAAAGGCGTCACTCAAACGGCTTACATGGGTGATCTCAAATTTTTCTAGGCTCCATTCAGCCAGGATATCCTCGGTGAGACGTGCATCGACGACGTTGTCTTCAACCAATAGGACTTTGATCATCGCGTGTTCATCGGAACTATTCTAATACCTCAGACCATCCAGCTTTGAGACCTGCAATAAGTATAACTGAAGACCGGTATCGGACAAGCGAATCGCTGAAGAGCTCATATGGGCTAAGAATGACGCACCGATATCGTGGCCACATCTACCGTGTGCAAAAGCACTGGATAATTACTTCTTACAGGATGACTGAGCGGTCTATGCCAGGCCAGGATCTCATGATCCCTGCACTCGCCTTCATGGTATGAGCCATTAACAAGAGAAAGAAACAGGTGGTCGGTGGAGAGAACACTCGATCATGAGCCGCGGCGAGGAATATGAAGAGTCTGTAGGTACGTACCGGTTGGACCCTGTTCTGGGCCTACTCCACCCTCACAGGCATATCCGGATTCAAAAGGCCATAATAGTGAACGTCCAACGGTATTTCCACGTATATGAATATACCTCAACGTAAGGCCCATATGTGCGGCGTCACCTTTTACGAGTGCCGTACATTCAGCTGGTGTAAATCCTCGTCGCGATATGAGGAGCGGTTCTCCGGAGGTACCTACAACAATAAATTCACTGGCACAGCCCGTTATGCCAACTGAAATCAGGAGTATGCCAATGAAAACTCTGATGGATGTTAAGGCTACCATTGGAACTTGGGATCCTCGAGTTTCATAGCTTCAACGTACACCGATAACGTACGTCAAACCATAACACGAAAACTGGTTTTCAATCGAGCGCCCAACAGATTTTGCTCGACCCATCCAATGGACAAGAAGGCTACCAAGTGCGGCGCATAGAACACAACTCGTGGTCAGACATCTTTATATCAATTCAGGAGTGGAGGGATCGCCGCCAGCTAACACGTTGTTTTTATGTGGTGCGAAGCCTTTTTCTCCTTCGTCATTTCTATGGAATAGCTGCCTGACGTGGGAATAAGACTATCAGTGATAATTGTGCGCGGCGTTACACAGGCTTCTCGGCCACATACTCTACGTATTTCCAGAAAAGCTTTGCCTCATCTTCATTTAGCACGACGGGAACGTTATTGGACGCTCCGGTCATGAACACCTTGACCGAGACCGTGTCATGCCAGACCTGCAATTCACAGTGGGAGATGAGATCGAGATTAAGCGCACGGTTTCCGATTCGGACAAAATGCATAATGTTGCCTCTGGATTGTCAGGTGATACTGGCTGATCATACACCACGTTCACATCTCCCCCAAAAAACAATGGAAAATCCTGTTCTGAGTCTCCCACTCCCTGAAATATTTGCCGCCCTTCCTGCAAAAATTTCCTGGCACGTGTGACATATCCTCAAGCAAGTGGCGATAGAGGGCCAATTAATACCACGAGCTTCTCTGGCACGGAAGTTGAGGAGGACCGATCGGTTCTAGACCGCTGTGAATAATGCACAGCATACCAGAGAGGCGCATGTAATGGATCTGGGATCTCTTTTTGAAGATCTTTGGCGAGTTCTTAGTCAAGATGTGACGATTGTCGGCGGCATTCAGGGTCCGATGCTGAGCTGGATCGGTGTGACTGGTATCCTCACTTTCTTTCTGTGGCATGGCACCATGCTCCTCCGAGGCCTGTTCAAGCTTCGACGGATCCTGTCCAGGGTCACTTCCTCGGTCCTGCCTCTGGTCGTAGCACGACAACAGGTTGCCAAAGACTGGCTTATCATTCCAACGTTGGCCAAGAATCGAGTCCCTCCAAATGAGATGCCTGATGCTCGACGCGACCTAGACGATCTCCAGGCCCTTGATCGTACGTTTCGCGCCGAACCGGCATTGATAAAAGAATGGCTTTCGTACCGCAAGACATTCGCGGTAGAACAGTCCGTATGGTTTCTTGAGCCGACGGTCCATGGTCAGCGGTCCGCTAACGAATTCTTTTCCTTTGAAGTCCTCTGCGCAGGTCAACTCAATGTTCGTTTTTACAGGCAACTCCCCACATTTCTGACCGGCATAGGTCTGCTCTTCACCTTTATTGCCATTTTGATTGGTCTCAGCAAACTTCATGCGAACGGACCTCACATCGAAGGGATTCAAGGTCTTATTAATGGGTTATCCGGAAAGTTCGTGACTTCGATCGTCGGCTTGGCCTGTGCGAATATCTTTACACTGTTGGAAAACTCAATATGGCAACACCTAGAGAGCCAGCATCGAACGTGCCTATCTTTGTTGGATGAACTATTCCCTCAGAAAGCTGCAGGCCATCACCCTCCAACCTCTCAGGCGATGAACGGATCGTCTGCTTCTGTGGTGAGCCCAATCAGAAACGAAGGAACAACTCAACTTGTTGAAATAGTACAGCAGCGCCTGAGTTCGACGGTTACTGCCTTAACCTCTGCTACCCAAGCTCTCACAGCACTGACCTCCAAGCAGTCGCCAATGAAGCTTGATGATCTGCCTAATGAGATCGCTCACGAGGTTCAACGGGCTATGAGACCGATCATGACCCCTTTGCTGGAAGCCGTCCAGGATCTAACCAGGGCGATCAATAGCCAATCTTCATCGGTCCAGCTCTCGCAGCCAGAAATAGAAGCCATGTTTCAAGAACTGAGAAGTCACACGCAAGAGAAGTAGTGAGAAGGCCGTGATTCGGAGAAACTAATGAAGGCGTCATTTGGGCCAGATTCCTATGAACGGTCATCCTTTCTGACAAACGGAGTTGCAGATCTGGTGACCTCGCTCGCCGTGATCTTCATTCTCTTGTTCGCAGCCTACGTGACGCGTGTTGAGGATGGAAATGAGCATCCGGACCTGAACCGTCTCGCTTCCCTAGAGCCAAAGCCCAGGCTCGACCCACTTCATCCAAGGCTGGAGGCCAAAGGCCCGAGCATTCTTACTGCCACGCTACCGGATAGCATGCTCAACTTTGAGTTTGGGAAGAGCACATTACTACCGCCAGCAGAAACCCTCTTATCCGAAATCATACCGCACTACGCAACCATCGCCTGCGGACCGGGCGGGACGGACGTGGAGGCTTTTGTGATTGAAGGATATACCGATGACCTCGGAGATGATGTGAGCAATTTACGATTGAGTCAGGATCGGTCGTTCGCCGTGCTGGTTAAAAGCTTGGAAATAATCCGCGAGAAGCTTCCGTGGGCCTATGAATGTTTCTTACAGAAAGCCACGGCGAACGGGCGTGGAAGACAGCACCTCCTGCGAAATGACACCGGACACCTAGACCGAGAGAAAAGCCGACGTGTCATATTCCAAATTCACATGCGCCCTAATTAAGGTGTACATCACCGGAAGCTTTTAAAGTACAAGCGTCAGTTATCCGAGAACGTCACGAGAGCTGATCCAATTGCCGGAGACGAGACGAGTGAGGTGATCCATGGATCTGGTGGGCTAATGCAATGAATTTATCAAGAGAAAGGTTTTCTGCTCGTATAGAAAGAGATAGATGAAGTGCCGTCAATGCCGCTACGACATGCTGCTGGTCGTATCCCTGATCCCTCAGTGAATTGACGAGCGTTTTGCGGCGATGCGCAAAAGCCGCTCGTACAATCGCTGCGAACTGATCTCTGCTTTCTCTCACCTGTTCAATCAGACCTTTAGTCCGAAGTAACACGACGGCGGAGTCAACGTCCGGTCTCGGGCGGAAACATTGTGGCGAGACCTTGAAAGCTTTGGTGATGTCAGCCGAGTATTGAGCCATAATGGATAAGACGCCGTAGTCCGAACTTCCAGATTTTGCGACTAATCGATCGGCAACTTCGTTTTGGAGCATCAGCACCAAGCGGGTGATGCGCTGTTGTTGCTCGAGTAGACGAAAAAGAAGGGGAGTGGATAGATAATAGGGGAGATTTGAGACCACGATGGTACCAAGTGGAAGGAGTTCAAGCGGGTACGTCATCGCATCGCCGAGCACAAGCGTGAGATTCGGAAACTGGGTGTGTCGTTCGGTTAAGCACGCGTGGAGTCGAGAATCGATCTCGATCGCCGTGACTCGCCCAGCGGATTGACAAAGCGCGTCTGTCAGGATGCCTCGCCCTGGCCCGATTTCCAAGACGCTATCATTGGGGGAGAGTTCAGCCAGCGAAATAATCTTGCGGACGATGTTGGGGTCAATGAGGAAATTCTGTCCGAGGTGCTTAATGGCTGCCGGGACGGGCGAATCGCCCACCATCAACTCCTGGGTGAAGGGGTTTGCGACAACTGTTTGACGAGTGCCAGCAGTGGGGTGCGATAACAGTCAACCAGATCACTAAATTCTTCGACCAAATCGTTGGTGAATGATGGTCCTGGATGGATGTCGGCGAATGCCGTACCTTGTTGATATCCAATCGAATTCGAGATCAGCGATGCAGTGTGTGCTTTCCATTTTGTGAGTCGTTCGGCCCCGGCCACGGTGTTTAAATCCTGAAGAGTCTGACTCGCAATAGCCTCCAGCTCCCTAAGTTGCTGGAGAACGATGGAAACGCCATTTGACACGTCAGGCGACACGTCTGGATGGTCCTTTCTTGACGTGCCGACGTCTGGTCTTGGTCTGTGCAATATTTGCAGCTAGCTTCATGGCCTCTACGAGACTCCCTGGATCCGCAATTCCTCGCCCAACGATGTCAAAGGCGGTTCCGTGATCGACCGAGGTGCGTATGATAGGGAGTCCTACCGTAAGATTCACACACGTGCCGAACGAGACGAGTTTCAACGGAATTAAGCCTTGATCATGGTAGAGGGCCACGATGCCATCATAGTGCCCTTTGGCAGCTTTTCCAAATAAAGTATCAGCCGGCAAAGGATCACTGGCCAGCATACCCTGCTGTTGGGCCGAACGCGCAGCAGGAAGAATGACGCGAGCTTCTTCGTCGCCGAACAGTCCGTGCTCACCCGCATGGGGATTGAGGGCAGCCACTCCGATTTTAGGGCGCTTGATTCTGAACAAAGTTGTCAGTGCGAGGTGAGCCAAGCGAATTGCCTTTTCGATTTTCACTTGAGTGAGCAGCGACGAGAGATCTCTGATCGCGATGTGAGTCGTCACGAACATAATCCGCAACGGCCCTCCCACAATCATCATGCCCGACTCGTTTGCCCGGGTCAGATCTGCCAACAATTCAGTGTGGCCTGGGTAGTGACAGCCCGCCATATGGATGGCTTCCTTGTTGATGGGGGCTGTGACCATCCCGTCGATACAACCCAGCTGGGCCAGTTCAACGGCTTTCTTGATGAAGGTCACTGATGCAGCACCAGTCTCTGCAGCTGCGCGGCCAGGCCTGAATGTTCGCAATGGGGGATCCAGCGGGTCCAGTACGGCGACTGTTCCCCTGTGGGGCAGTAAGGTCACATGATCATCAATACGGCATACGCGTAGCTTGAGTCTCAAGGCCTTGACCGTTCGCTCCATTACGGGAAGCGACCCAATCACGATCGATCGGCACACGTTCTGTACACGAGGTTCTGATAGCGCTTTGGCGATGACTTCGGGGCCAATGCCTGCGGGGTCTCCCATCGTAATTCCCAGCAAGGGAAGGGGAGATGATGATGACCGACTTCGGGATGATAGCGATTTAATTGGCATAGAGATGCAAGGTGTAACCGAGATAAAACACCACGCCGGCAGCAAGCAGCCATGGGCGCCACCGGCCTCCGATCAGGATCTGCAACAGACAGAGACCTACGGCCTGCACCGCTAAAACCATGCTGGTCATGGCAGTTGGGGCAATCACCCATTCTGTTCCAATCAATCCTAAAGAGACCGGCAAGGTCCCCTGAAATACCATGGCTCCTGTGACATTAGCCACGGCGAGACGGTCTTTCTTTCGATACAGCCAGAGAAAGCTGTTGGACATCTCAGGTAACTCAGTGGCAAGGGGGGCAATGAGCAAGGCTAAAATCAGCGGTGACATCGAGAAAAGACCGGCCATCGATTCGGCAGCCATGACGAACAAATGGGCGCCCAGTATCAAGCCTCCTAACCCCAAGAAAGCTTGAAGGCTGACCATCGGGTAGGAAGGCGTGTCGGCAGCCTTGTCGAAAATGAGAGGTTCCAATTCGCTGCCTTCTCCGTCTTCACCAGTCGGCGTAAATTTGATCTTCATGTAGAAAATGTACAAACAGACGAGTGCGCCGGCGGCGATGAGGTGGATGAGTCTGGAGGGACTGAAGGCGCAGCCTAGCGCCACAAGGTACCCAAATATGAAAAACGTCAGATCCGTCATGACTTCACGATAATTCAGCTGAAAACGCGCGGTCCGTTTGCCGGCCCGAGCGTAGAGCAGCAGCAGCAGTGCTAACATGGGTAGGACCAGCGTGCTCAGCATGAACGGGGCGCCCAAGATCGCGCCCAACCCTACTTCGACCTCCTCCTGACTTTCGCCGAAGAAAATCGCAATGATCGGGATTGACGTTTCAGGCAGAGTGGTCCCGATGGCCGCAAAAATACTGCCCACGGCGCCTTCGGAAATGCCTCGTCGCTTACCTAGCCATTCGATGGCATTGGTAAAGAGCGCGCATCCACCCAGCGTGACCGCGACAGAGACGAGGAAGAGGAGCACGTACAGCAAGGCGGTCATGCCCGGCCTCGCATGGTTGCCGGTTTCATTTTGCTGAGTCCCTGCCGATAGGTTGATATTGCGTCTTCCATGATGGTCTTGAGCGGTCGTCCCGTTCGTTTTGCGATCTTCTTGCAATCGATATACTCCGGTGACGCCTTTTCCCAGCCGGCACCGACATCGGCGACTTTCATGCGAACGGTTCCCCCATGGACCGTGACGGACACAAATCGTCGGGGAAGAACTTGACGAGCCATCTCTTGAAGCCGTACTCCGAGTGTAGAGGTCTCCTGAAACAGGATCTCGATGATGGCATCGATCCGATCTGGTTTGGCGAGGCAGCTCAAAACCACTCCCGGTCGATTTTTCTTCATCACGACGGGGATGAGGGCAACATCCATAGCCCCGACATCAAACAATTGTTCCATGATGTGTTCGTACGTTTGAGGATTAAGGTCGTCGAGATTCGTTTCAATTTGCATCACCTGTTCGGTCCGGCGTGCGACAGGGGCAACCGCATCTTGTAAAAATACACGGAGGGCGTTCGGCCATCCTTCGGGATTTCGGTCGCCGGCTCCATAGCCCACCGCCATGCTTTGCATCGTCGGCATAGGGCCGAAATCCGAGGTCAATGTTCGCAGCAAGGCAACACCGGTGGGAGTCGCAAGTTCGTAGCGGGGCCCCTCGGAGTAGATCGGAATCCCTTTCGCCAGCGCCGCCACCGCCGGTCCTGGAACGGGTAAGCGCCCGTGGGAAGTCTCGATGGAACCGGAGCCGACGTTGATGGAAGAGGACGTTACATGGGTCACGTTCAACAGATAGCACCCCAGAACCACGCCGACGACATCGATGAAGGAATCGACCACTCCTATTTCATGAAAGTGAACATCCTTAACAGCAACTCGATGGGCAAGACCTTCGGCCTCCGCTAGTCGGTCGAACACAGACCGACTTCGATCCTTGACGGGGTCTGGCAATGTGCTGGCAGAAAGAATCTTCCGAATGCGAGTGAGCGTCAGTGGCTGATGAAAGCCCTGTTGAATGATCACATCGACCTTTATTGCCGGGAGTGCGCCGCGATGCACTTCACGTCTGCGCAAGTGATAGCCCTTGAGCTTCAGTCGTTTAAGACCGTTGACCAATTCAGTCCATGACAAACCGGCGCTCACCAATGCGCCCAAGACCATGTCGCCGCTGATTCCTGAGAAACAATCGAAATGCAGATGTCGGCCCACCACATACCTCGTCCAGTCCACGCAAATTGACCGGGCATCTTACCGAAGGCGCTGGCGAACAGCAATCACTGTTCACTAGTTGAAGGTTCATTGACAGGTCCGAGATGCTGTGTTATCCCCCTTAAGCATGCAGCTGAATTGTCACACCCATACCCCCTGCCCAATATTCTCGGGTTATTCACGATGACAGGGTTTGTGTTGTCCTCAAGGCCTTCGAGTCAGATCGGCCGTAAGAGATTATTCCTTGGGCTACTCTGTTTTCTTGGATGCGTGGCTCTTCTTTTTCCGGTCGACAGCGACTCGCGAGTCACGTCAAAGGTCAAGCCGTCTCGGGCTCCTCGGCCTGAACCGGAGCTCAAGATCGTCGACCTCGGGGTCACGCCGAAACCGTATACGCTCGGCAACGGCCCGCTCCAATTCTCTGTGACAGTTCAGCTCCCAAAAGACATGCGCGGGGACCTCATTCTGGAGGTCAGCTTACTCATTAGCTCTCCCTCGAAGACCTCGGTGAGATTTTTGACGCATCGGCACCCTGTCCAGATTTCCTCGACCCCGAATAAAGGAACGGAACGACAAAATGCCTCGATCGAGCTGGTCTGGGATGGTCAGGACCAACGCAAACAGCTTGCCGTGGTGGGCAACTATTCGTACGAGGTTCGGACGAAACTATTGGCAAACGGTGAGAAAGGGCTTCGAACGGTGATGGTCGGCTGGCCGAAGCGAGGAACGCTACAAGTGAAGTGGCCCACAGTTGGCTCCCTCTCGCCTACGACTCCAGTCCCAACAGATTGATCCGGTGTGCGAGACAAGCCGCGCCAAACCCATTATCGATATTCATCACACCCACGCCAGCTGCACAAGAATTGAGCATCGTCAAGAGGGCGGCCACGCCACCAAAACTTGCACCATATCCACGGCTCGTTGGGACGGCGATGACCGGACACTGTACCAAGCCGCCCACGACACTCGGCAGGACGCCATCCATTCCGGCGACAACGATGACAACCCTTGCTTCAAAGAGCCGTTCTTTCCTCCCAAGCAGCCGGTGGATACCGGCGACGCCGACGTCGTACAGTCGTTCGACGCGACTCCCCATCACTTCGGCTGTGATTCGAGCTTCTTCGGCCACGGGCAGGTCTGCGGTGCCAGCGGTGACGACGAGGATATGACCCAGTGACTTCGGTCGCGGCGGATGAACCACTAGAAGACGCGCATCGGGATAGTAGCGTGCACGCCGGTTGACTCGGCGAATTGCACGCGCAACCGCTGGTTCGGCCCGAGTGGCAAGAAAGGGACCTTGTTTTTTGAAGAGCGCTCGTGCAATCGCGACGACCTGAGCCGTGCTCTTGCCTTCGCATAAGACGACTTCGGGAAATCCCTGTCGCAATGATCGATGATGATCGAGGGAGGCAAAGCCCAAATCTTCGTAAGGCAGGGACCGTAGACGTTGAAGTGCGTGCTCAATAGAAAGCTTTCCCTGGCGTACCTGCTGGAGTAATCGTTCAAGCCCTTCCGGATTCATATCCACCCCTTCTCAGGTTTTGCGTCGCGCTCCATCAAGTCACTGACCGCTTTTCGACAAGATTTGTTGTCGTACAAAACGGCATTGATCTCTTGTATGATCGGCATGTCAACGCGATAGCGACTAGCCAATGTGAGTGCCGCGCGGGCCGTTCGGATGCCCTCGGCAACTGCCTGCATGCCGGCCAAGATCGTCTCCAGTCGTTCTCCTCTGCCGAGTTGAACACCTACTGTATGGTTGCGGCTGAGTGTGCCTGTGCAGGTCAAGACCAAATCACCGACACCCGAAAGCCCGTAAAACGTCCGTGGGTCAGCTCCCATCGCCACGCCTAGTCGGATGGTTTCAGCCAAGCCTCTCGTAATGAGCGCTGCACGGGCATTGAGTCCTAGATCTAAGCCGTCGATAACGCCGGCGGCGAGGGCCATCACGTTTTTGAGAGCTCCACCGAGTTGAACGCCGATGACATCGCGATCCGCGTACACGCGAAACGTCGGCGTCATCAAAACTTTCTGAAAACGGCGAACCAATGCGTCATCAGTGCCGGCCAAACACACTGCGGTGGGTCGGCCTGAAGTCAATTCCGACGCGAAACTCGGACCGGAGAGTACCATCAGAGCGCGGTGTATGGATGTTGGCAACTCATCCTCCATCACCTGAGTCATCAATTTCGCGGAGTCTTCTTCGATTCCTTTGGTTGCGCACACCAACGGTCGTGCATCAGCCAGGTTGGGTGCTAGTTCGCGCAACACAGATCGAGTGGCATGCGAAGGAACAGCGAACAGAATGCCCTGACAGTTCTGTATGGCGTCGACGAGGGATGATGTCGCAGTCAAGCTTCGAGGGAGAGAAATGCCTTTCAGGAAGACCGAGTTTTCATGAGAGGTGTTAATGGACTCAACGACGTTATGTTCATAGGCCCAGAGACGAACTGTTAATCCCTTTTCGGCTAGGTGCTTGGCCAGGGCTGTTCCCCAAGCTCCGGCCCCAATAACGCTGACGTTGTTGATCGTGGTTGGCATACGTTACCCGCCTCATGGCCAAATCACCATCGGTTATTCGAAATGGCTAGAACGGCGGATTATAGGAAGGCCCTCTTGAACCTGTCAACGAATCGATGGGCTCTGGCCTCTTCCTGTGCGTGGAGGGTCATCGTCCCAGACGGGTGGTCAAACTACGGCACATCGTTTGCTTGGACCAAGCACGAAGGGGAAAGTTCCTTGTTGGACGATTGAGGAGAGAGGGCAAGCACCAGGATGAAATGTGCCTGATGGAGTGATTTCAGTGGACAAGGTACGAAAACTCTTACGTTATCTAGCCGCGTGGTGCGCTCTTTTCTCTATTTTCTGTCTCGGAAAGCCTGTCGAGACCTGTGCAGAAACGTACATCGCTGGACAATTAGGGGTGGCATTACCACCTGTAGGCGGAGGGTTCACGGGCGTCGACGTGAATTCCGAATTTTTCCTTCAAGGAACGACTCACAGCGATCTCGATCTCTCCACCTCCTTCATGTTCGGAGGGAAAGTTGGGCACTACTTTGATTCGGTTCGTTGGTTCGGTCTAGAAGCGGAAGTGTTTCACACGACTCCCCACATAGAACAACAAGCTCATACTTTTCAGAACCCCGCATTACCTGGCGTAACAGCAAGCGCAACGCTCCAAGGTGCACACCTTCGCGTCCTGACTGTGGCGCCTGTTAATTTTATGTTTCGCTATCATAAGACTCGGTTGCAACCATATATTGGTGTTGGACCTGGAATCTTCTTTGCGCGAATCAGTGGAGAGGGACTGGCGCCAGACTCGCCCAACTCCTCGTCCGATAATGCGAGACTTGGGCTCAACGTCAAGGCTGGGCTCCAATATTACGTTACGAAACATCTGACCGCATTTGCAGAATGGAAATTTAACTACGGCCGCTTTAAATTCGCAGACAACCCGGAACTCTTCCCTTTCTTCTTTGGCATGAATGCGACCTACAAAATGCACCTCGTCTCCTTCGGCGTCGGCTATCATTTCTAAGCCTCTTTCCTGATCGCCGTCGTTGAGCCATGAATTGCGATCACCTTTCGTGTTAATCTCCCTCTACTTCAGCTTCTGTCTGTACCTATTATGCAAGCCTGCCCAATCTGCAGCCGGTCACAACCCGAGGTCAATAGGTTCTGCGTGCAATGCGGGAGACGTCTCGATGGCAGAGCCAACGGTTCGTCGGAGTTTCGACCTGTGCGCTCGGCTCCAGGGCAACTCAATATCACCGTACTCTATGGAATGGTCGTTCTTCTGATCCTTGCCCTGATATTTCCTCCATGGGAGACTCCGCCAACGCAAGAACCAGAGTTTCTGGGGATGCATTTCATCTTATCTCCGCCCACACCCGAAGCCGTCGTGAGTCGCATGCTTCTGACGATCGAACTCGTCACGATTGCGATTGCCGGCATGTACGGAGCGTTTCTCTTTCGGCAGAAATGACGCGCTGTGGCGCATGCGCTACAGGATTGCAAGGCAGAGCAGAGGCGCCCTTTTCAAATTGTTGATGACGCTGAAGGATGTTGGACGGCTAGTCCAGTGCCAAGGTGAGGCACTTGGCGGACCCACCAGATTTCATAAATTCATCGAGGCGAACGCTATGGGTTGCATATCCTCGATCGTGGAGCCAGGATTGTGTAGCAGGACATCCTATGGGAAGAACAACATGTTTACCGACCGAGACGGCATTGCAGGCGAACTTCAGAGCTTCATCCTCGGGAACAGCCATCCGGAACCCCCCAGAAACACGTTCGGCAATGGCCGTCTGGCCATAAGAATCGAATGCGTCAGGAAAATAGAGAAGCTCCCGACCGCTCAACGGACACAAGCAGGTGTCCAGGTGGTAAAAACGGCTGTCGACCAATTCGAGGGGGATAATTTCTCGGTGAAACCGTTCACTGAGGATCGGGAACACGCGAATATCCGATCGCTGTCGATAGCCACCGAACCAATAGTCTGGAAAGCCCAGGAGATCGCCGGCGCCCTCAAAATATAGGCCTTCCTCTGTGCTCATCACGTCATAGCCGTGCTCGCGAAACCACTGTGCGAAATGAACCTCTTCGCGTCGTCGTTCAGGATACCGAAAACGACTTACGACGGCCGTTCGCCCGACCACGACGCCGGCATTGGCCGTAAAGACCAGATCAGGTAGACCTGGCAGTGGAGACATACGTTCAAGAGCGACGCCCATTTCCTGTTCGAGCACGCGCATCAACTCATGCCACTGGTGCACGGCTCGATCGTGATCCACTCGATTGCTGAGCCGCATCCAGGGATTGATCTCGTATTCAATACCGAAGAAATCAGGAGGACACACCAGAAGGCGGCTCATGTCGGTCTCCCTAGGGCCCTAGCGAGTTCTGCCAGAAACGACGCTGCATCCATGACGAGACCAACCGCCTGAAAACTACCTCGATCGGCCAATTTCGTCGGTACCGACGGGTTCACGTCCACACAGACGGTGGGAACGGTGGCCGGCAGAAGATTGCCTGTGGCGACGGCGTGGAGTGTCGAGGCGACGAGAAGGGCCAGCCCAACCCTGGGAATCAGGGCTCGCATTGCGCTCTGCGCCTGGATGGAATCCGTGATCGCTCCCGGCAAGGGACCATCGTCACGGATCGTGCCTGCCATCACCACCGGTACCCCTTGCCTGACGCAAGCCGCAATAATCCCGTGCGTGATCACTCCGGAGGTGACTGCTGCTTCGATGCTGCCGATCGCCCGGATCCGGTTGATGGTCCGCAAATGATGCTCATGCCCGTGCCTAACCGCGCGTCCGCCGGTGAGCCCATACCCGAGGGAGGTGCCATAGAGATCGGCTTCCATGTCATGGGCAGCCAGGGCGTTTCCACAAAAGAGGACGTGGATAAAACCCTGTTCGATCAGCCAGGTCAGTGCCTCTCTTCCCCCGGCATGGATGATCGCCGGTCCGCCAGCGAGCAAGATGTTTGAACCTGCCTGGCCGAGTCTGGCTTGCTTCCGGAGGTGACGCATTCGAGACGCGATATCGGCGATGATATGGCCATGGGGTCGTTCCGCCGAAACCTGTGACTCCATGAACCCAAAGACATCTCGCTCGGATGGACGTTGGAGAGGAGTGACGCGGACGCCTTCTCGACTGACGACGATCTGATTTCCCTTGCGTACCTCACCCATAGGGATTGTGTGGGCGGTTGAACACTCTTCATCCACTCGGACGGCCAAGTCCATTTCGATTCCATCCACATCCACCCACCGCTCCTTGCGCCGAATCTGAGTGGGCAGATGCGTGGTGGCATAAAACTCTTCTGGGAGGATTCCGTCGGCCGGCGCTGGCTTTGTACGGCAGTTTGCTTCACGTTCGACTGAGGCGCCGTGTGGTTGAATCGCTTGGAGGATGTCGTCCAAGAGCGCCTTGGATGCCGTTCTGATGACAATGCAGGCACGAGAAGGTTCTTCCCGTGTTTTACCAATGTGCACATCCTCAAGGTCAAAGGTTCCTCCCATCATCAGAATGAGGTCCAATACCTTCGCCAGGACAAGAGAATCAATGATGTGTCCCTCTAGAACGACACGCTCCTGGGAGGGATTCATCGCGTGCTCACTGGTCATGGGCCTATTGTACCACCCGAATTGGGTGGCCGAAGAAAATGAGGGGATGGAGCTACGGCTTCGTAAGCGGCACTTTCATCAGTTCCCGCAGCACACTGGTGGCGTAGGCGCCAGGGGGCAAGCTGAAGGAGAGGGTAAGGGCATCATCGTTCAGCGACCATTCCAGTTCTGTGAGGGGGACACGAAGTGCTCGCCGTTCGCCCCTGAATCCGCAGGCCTTTGCGGCGGAGATGAGGACTTCTTTGGTGGTACTCGCTTCGGCAATGACAGCTTCCTCGATGTGTCCCGGTTCCCCATCCGCCCAGGACACACGCGAGCCAAAGAGAATCCCGGTCGGACTGATTTCAAATCGATCGGCGCGTGGCTGCTCGATTTCAGCATCCTCAACCTGGAAACAGGCGCCGTTCTCCAGCTTCATGGCCCAGTCGCCGATGAAGATGCGGTCGATCTGATGAATCCGCTGGGCCAGCATCCGATTGAACAAGAACGACTGATAGGCGTTGAGATACCAAATGCGCTGGGCCCTGTTCATCTTTTCACGTCGCCGTGGATCGTGTAAGAGTGCGGCACCGACTTCATAGTTATCCCCGCGCTTCCCTTGCCGCTGAGGGCCGAAGTAGTTGGGTACCCCGCGGGTGCTCAGTTGCTGAAGGATAACCGGCACGGCTTCAGCTGCGTGACCGGCAACATTGCGGATAACTAATCGGAAGTGATTGCCAGAATGATGGCCGGTTCGAAGCCGATTGCGATGACGTCCAAGGACCTGAAGGCTCAGAACCGTGTCATCGATCTTGAAGCCGGCCACCTGTTCGGGTGTGACTCCTTGCAAAGACACCATCTGGGTTGTGACGGCCCTGGCATCTTTCAGCCCAGCGACCCCGATGGCCTGTGCTTTGATCTCCAGTGAAGAGGAGAGCCTCCGGACGAGGTCCGGTGTGGAAAGACCACGTTTGGTAATGGTGACATACAGGTGTTCCCCTTCTCCACATGGGAGATACCGCGGTCGTTCTTCGACGTGAAAATCTTCAGGCATGGTGCGGATTCGCCCGCTGATTCCGGGGATGTTGCTGGTGAGAAAGGGGTCGACCGGTTGCATTACATAGCCATCCTAATCGAAGTGACGAATCCCTGGTGAATGGAGCCGTCAAAACTGCTGGCAAAGAAGCCCATGCTATACTTTTCCAATCCATGCCGAAACGGATAGATCACTCACAGGTTGGGACATGACCAGGAGGAGGACTGTCTCATGGCCTGACCGCCTGCGGTCGTTCGTGGGCTATTGCCTCAGCGAGCCCCTCTATCGCGCCTTTAGCCTCGTTCCTCATTGGGAATGGGGTTTGTCGAATCATGACGTCTCTATCCTCACCCAGAGGCATCCGTCTCTTACCGGTTGTCGCGCGGTCCATCTCACGGATCTGCACCTTGACCGATATCACTCACGGCATGATGAGATCGTCACAATCGTGGAGCAGCTTCGCCCCGACTGGATTTTCATCACCGGAGATCTGCTCAACGTACCCGAAGGCCTGCCGCACCTGTTCCGCTTCCTAGGACGTCTGCGCACCATCGCCCCGGTCTATATGACGCTAGGCAATCACGACCATTACAGCGGTGTGCCGGTAGCAGAGTATGCCGAACAAGCCGATCGACACAAGATCACACTCCTGGTGAATCAAAGTGCGAGTATTTCAACAGAAATGGGGGAATTAGTGATCGTCGGTGTCGATGATCCGTCGCTCCATCGTGCGGACCTTCGATGTGTTCCAAATCGCGTGGACCATCGCTTTACGTTGCTGCTGGCCCATGCCCCGAACATCCTCGACTATGTGGAAGACCATCATGCCATTGACCTGATCCTCTGCGGACATAGTCATGGTGGGCAGTGGAGGGTGCCAGGGATTCCCACCTTCTGGCTTCCTCCTGGATGTAATGGTCGCGTGGCAGGGTGGCACGAATCCGGCCAGCACAGGTTGTACGTCAACCGAGGCTTAGGATGGTCCTTCCTTCCCTTTCGCTTGAACTGCAGGCCCGAGATCGCGGTGATTGAGTGGATTGAAGAACAGACTCCACCTCCGACCACCTAACGGTTACTCTCGCATCCGTTCCAGCGCTTCTCTGGCTCTGCTTCTTACGGTCTGATCCCAATCATGTTCCATCACCGTCTTCAAACGCTCGCGCGCTTCGAAAGCTCTCAGTCGTCCCAACCCCAAAGCCGCGCAAGAACGCACATAGGCATGGTCATCTTCCAGTGCTTTGAGCAACAACGGTACCACCGACTGATCGTGCAATACCCCCAAATGGCTGGCTGCCATCCCCCTGATGCGATGCTGTTTATCACCCAAAGCGCGTTGCAAGGTCGTTGCAAATAATTCCGTCAAAGCCGGAACGATCGAATTGAGCCCATCAGTTCGGTAATCATTGTTCTCCAGTAGGGCAAACGCCAGGTCCAGTCTCTTTTCCTGGACGGTTGCCTGGTCAAACAATGCCAGAAGGCGGGTTCGTTCCCTCGATTTGGCTCGGCGTCGACGAAGGGCGTTGATCGGAATGAACAACAGGAGAGCCGACACAAGGCCTATCGCCGCCATTGGGACAGCCTGATCGACGATATAGTCCTGTGTCTCGAGTGACAACCGTTTCCACATCCAGACTCCGGCCACGATGAGGGCGATCATGCCGATAAGCCAAGCGGGGTTGATCGGTCCCTGGTCGTGCGGTTTGGATTCTGTCATGAGAGGCCGATCATACGAACGTCATCGAGGCGGCGTCAATGAATTGGTCGTACGGGAAGTCATCGGCTTGACCAGACTTTCTGCTTAAGACTATCCTGCCTATACCATTGCGGGACGATTTTACCCATGCGTTTAACCATTCTTGGTTCCGGGACCAATGTCCATCCAACTCGTGCCGCCGCCGGCTATCTGGTCCGGACGGATCAACACATTCTCTTGGACTTCGGCCCACGCACATTGATGAATCTAGTCAAGACCGGTGTGAACAGACACAGGATCACGCACATCTTGTTTTCACATTTTCATGCGGACCACTTTTCCGACTTCATCACCTTCTTCTTCGACGCCGTCATCTATGCCAAGTTTGGCGGGGGCCATCGGCCAGGGATGACCCTGATTGGTCCCAAGGGCACGATTCGGCTCTTACAGTCGATTATGAAGAGCTTCCCCAGCTTTTCGCCGACGCCGTTCCGTGTGGTCATGAAGGAAGTCACCGATAAACCGTTTACGATCGGGGACACCCGTATCGTTCCGAAACCCGTCGTCCACGTTCCCGATCTCTCGAGTGTCGGCTATCGGATTGAGTACCGGGGGAAGACGGTCGTCTATTCAGGGGATACGCAATACTGTGACGAGGTGATCTCGTTGTGTAAGGAGGCCGACCTGGCGGTGCTCGATTGTTCGTTCCCAGCCAATCGTCCAGGCCCCGCCCATCTGCACGCCGGGCAGTGCGGCCAGGTGGCAACGGAAGCTGGCATTGGCCAGCTCGTCCTCTCGCATTTCTATCCGGTGGCTGATCGCTATGATGTCAAAGCGCAGGCTGGTGAGGGGTACCAGGGTAAGATTTGGAAGGGGAAAGATCTCCTCACGATCCGAGTCTAGCTTACAGCCCCTCTTCGCGGGAAGCCCCACCGAGAATCTCGATGAACTTGGTCAAACGGTCGGTTTTGACTGAGTCACCGGCCTTGGAGTAAATCGCGAGGAGATTCTTGACCATCCGTGACAGGATCGCACGAATAGGACTTTTCTGCAGGTACTTGTCATCGAACCCGTAGCCGGCTTCCGTCAAAAACCGCGCACAATTTTTTTCGGTAAGCAAGGCTCCGCCGTTGAAACAGTCGATGAAAATTTTGTACCGATCGGACTCGTACTTCACCAGAAAATGTCCCGGCATGCCGATGCCGAACACCGGCAGCTGCAGGCGTTGCCCAAGAAAGAGGTAGACGGCAGACAAGCTGATCGGGATGCCGACGCGCCGATCCATGACACTATTGAGGTAGCTGTTCTCAACCTCATAGTAATTCTTGGTGTTTCCTTTAAACCCTTGTTCGGTAAAGAGGTACCGATTGAGCGCATTGACGGCCTCTTCCCCGGATGCTCGACAGCCGATTCGTGCCCGAACTTCGTCTGCCATCGCGTCTAACCGTTCACGATAGTGTGTCACATCCAGTGTTGGGTATGCGTATCGAGCGATGAGGAAAGCGCCGGTTTCCAGGCACATTGCCTCGCCTGCGAGGGTTGCCAGATTCGTCAGTTCATCTTCCAGGTTTCCTCCGCGGATCTCTTCGAGGACGGACGCGATGCGATCACTCATTTCCGGCTGCTCAATTTCTGCTTCCTGGAGAAGTGGGACTGCCGAGGGGCCGATGTCGATGAGTCGTCCGCTGATGGTCTGAACGATTCTGTCGTCTTCATCGGACAGGAGGCGAATGAGGGCTCGAATTTTGTTTTCAGGAATCAGCATTCTTACAGGTTCTCAGTCGTCCGTTACTGGGCTCAGCCTGACTCAGTATCGCTGTGACTCAATGATCCGGCGGATGCCACTGTGAGTCAAGCGATCGACGCTTCGTCACGCAATCACCCCATCGCACGGCGAAATGCCTTGGCCCCACCGTATAGACAGAGTGCATCAAACACCAGCATGACGACGATCACCATCCCCAGATGAGGTAACGCCTCGCTCCATCCGGACAGGATGAGAGGGCGCACGGCATCGATCGCCCAGGTCATTGGATTGAACTGTGCTAGGAAACTCATCCACCCTGGCATGGCGCTCAGCGGGACCAATGCGGAGCTGAGGAAAATCATCGGCAGCGACAGAAATCCTAGTACCGAAAAGAAGTCGCCGTGGCTTTTGACGGAGAACGCCATCGCCATGGAGATGGCCGTCAGTCCGATGCCGAACATCATCCCGATCAACAAAATCGTCGCGATGCCGAGGATGCCGGTCGCCGGATGCACGCCAAAAAGATAGGACACACCAAGAATCACGAGGACCTGCAGTGACGTGATCCCCATGACGAAGATAAACCGGCTTACAATGACCGAGGTGCGATGAATAGGTGTGGACATCAAACGCTCGAGAAATCCATTTTCCTTGTCGAACAACAGATCGACGCCACCCGCTAAGCCATTGTTCAGGACGGTCATCACAACGACCCCGGCTGCAAGAAAGCTGATGTAGTTTGGCGCCTGCATGACGTCTGTGTCCGCAGCCCGTTGAAACAGGTTTCCGAAGAAAATGAGCCAAAACAGCATGGGCTGTACCAGCGTGAACAGCATGCTGAATTTCTCTCGGCTCAACCGTCGGACCCACCGCATCGTCAATGCGCTGATTTCCTGCCAGTAATGCTCCACGTGACTCCTTTATACCGACTCGGCCTCGGGGATCGATTCGGTGATGGCCCGACCCGTATGGGCGATGAACACATCGTCCAAGCGCGGTCGGTTGTACTGAATAAACTCGATCTGGCAACCCAATCGATTGGCCGATTCGAGAATAGTGGGCAGCGCCTTCTCAGGTGATTCGACCCGAATGTCCAAACCCTTCGTAGTTGTCCGAACGGACGTAATGGCCGGGCGACCTTTCAACTCGGTCTCGAGCGTGGGAATCCGGTCGATCTCCTTGAGCGTGAGAGACACGATGTCTCCGCCAAGCGCGATCTTAAGCTCGGCCGGTGTCCCCAGCGTTTTGATCTTGCCGCCGTCGATAATGGCCAGCCGATCGCACAGTCGATCAGCTTCATCCAGATAATTCGTCGTCATCACCACCGTGATGCCTCGAGCTTTGAGCATCCGGACGTACTCCCAAATCCGGAGGCGACTCTGGACGTCGAGGCCTAATGTGGGCTCATCGAGAAACAAGATTTTGGGATCAGGCAACAACCCGCAGGCGATGTCAAGTTTGCGCTTCATCCCACCGGAATAGGTTTTCGCCGGTCGATCTGCATGGGTCTCTAGTTCGACGAGTTTAAGCAGCTCGCTGATGCGCTTAGTCGCCTCTTCTTTCGTGAGATGGTAGAGAGCGCCCAGCAACTGAAGGTGTTCGCGCCCGGTGAGGAACCGATCGATCGCCCGCTCTTGCGGCACGTACCCGATCACGGTTCGTACCTTGTCCGCCTCGCGCACCGAGTCATAGCCCATGATCGTGGCCGTGCCCGAGGTCGGGTGTAACAGGGTGATGAGCGTACGAAGCGTGGTGCTCTTGCCGGCGCCGTTCGGGCCCAGTAAACCAAAAATCTCCCCCGCGTAGACCTGAAACGACAAATCATCGACAGCCTTATGGCCATCGTACGTTTTGCACAAACGACGTACATCGATCGCGACGGTCCGATCCATTTCGTTATTCCCAGTCCTTTGCGCCGCGATGCTCGTGCAGCATGAACTGCACCAGATCGTTCAACCGACGGGCACGTTGGTGGAGTCCGTCGGCTTCCAGCAAAAATTGTTTCTCCAGAGGTGTACAGTCCAAGTATGTGGATAGTGTGTTGACGAGGACTTCATCGCCGACTTCTTCACGGAAAAACCCCTGCCAAGTCGCATTATCCTCGCGTGATTGGAGGTACCGCCCCAACACATCGATCAGCGCGCGCCTGGTCGCGGTTGTCAGTCCCTTGTCCGATTGCAGAGGCGTCACGCGAATGGTCGCTTCGCGGTATGGTCTGTCAAAATGTTCTTCCAAGACCTCACCGCGTTCGACTCCTTGGAGCAAGATGTTGGAACGGCCGTCGGGCAATGGTTGAACACTGACGATCCGCCCGATACAGAGCGCTGGATAGATGGCCGGGTTTCCATAGTAGTCCGACTCCCATCCTTCTTTCAGGAGAGCCATGGCGATACATTGACCGCCCATGGTGGTGTCGGCCACCATCCGGCGGTAGCGAGGTTCAAACACATGGAGCGGTAAATAGGTCTTTGGAAAAAAGACAACATTCGGTAAGGGGAACACCGGAAGGCGATTGGGAATGACGAAGGGCTCCTCATGCTTGGCAGGACCTGGATACGATGGTCCACGCTCTCGATCGATCTGCATCGCTCACGATAGCTGAGGCGTGTGAAAATTGTCAACGCTGCCTGCTGACCGGCGCGTCGCCAAGAACTGACAAACGCCGCTCATAGACGAGCGATTTGTTCGCGTGCGGATGTGCATGCTATAAACAGCCTGAGACATCAGGCTCTAGTCTGGAACACTGAGTTGAATACATGAGACCAACCGAATGATCCAGGGGGTGCGTCTGGCCGTTGCAGTCACGACCATACTCGCGTGCGGCTTCGCCGTCGCGGCAGGAGCCGACCCCTCTTCGCCAACGTTTCAATCGGCAACCGCTGGTTATCGGTACCACTTTCCCAAAGACCACGGCTCGCATCCGACTTATCGGACGGAGTGGTGGTACTACACGGGACATCTGCGATCGAAGAACGGGCGGACATTCGGCTTTGAGCTGACCTTTTTTCGTCGAGGTGTTCCGCCCGAGGATATTAAAACCCTGCCGTCGAAATGGTCGATCAAGCACATCTACCTGGCTCACTTCGCCGTGACCAACATCACCGGAAAACAATTTCATTTTTCTGAAAAACTTAGCCGCGAAGGGTTGGGAAAGGCAGGAGCCGACGAGTCCCGACTTCGCGTGTGGATCGACGATTGGCGCGCGGAGGCTTCGACGGATCCGTCCGGCAACCATACTTTGGTGGCACGCGACCAGACCCATGCGCTCGCGCTCACACTGGAACCGGCCAAGCCTCCAGTTGCACATGGTTCGGAGGGCATCAGCCGAAAAGGGGGAGACAAAGGCCAGGCCTCTCACTACTATTCATTCACGAGACTCAAGACGACAGGGAGCCTCACGATAAATGGCGAACAGTTCGAGGTCTCCGGATTCAGCTGGATGGACCATGAGTTCGGATCATCCGATCTGGGTGCCGACCAAGTTGGATGGGACTGGTTCAGTATCCAATTGGAGGACGACACCGAACTCATGCTGTATCGCATGCGTCTAAAAGATGGATCAACCGATCTTGCGTCCAGTGGGACTGTTGTATTGGCGGATGGACGCACTCGGCACCTAGAGGTGACAGACTTTGAGATTGAGTCCACTGCAACGTGGACCAGCCCCGAAAGCAAAGCCACGTATCCCAGCCGATGGCGGCTGAGGCTCCCATCCCTCAACCTTGTGCTGGACGTTACCCCGTTACTCGCCGATCAAGAACTGCGCACCTCGCGCAGCACCATAGTTTCTTATTGGGAAGGGGCGGTGGTGGTGACCGGGACCAAGCAAGGCAAACCTATGAAAGGCCACGGCTATGTCGAATTGACCGGCTACACCGATCGGCTCAAACTGTAATCGAAAAACTGAGTGGCCAGATCACAAGACGCCCGCGATCAGCCCGCACCCGACTACAATTAACAGAGCCGAGACCATCAGCTGGACGGACCGGAGGGTGACCTTCTTGAGTACCCTTGCGCCGACGTAAGCACCGGTAAAGGCGGAAAGGCTGGCGCCAATGACCAACGGCCACTCAACAGCATGGCCTCGGGTCGAAATATCTGCACCGTAGATAACCATTCGAGCGATATCCACCATAACGGCAAGCACGACTCCTGTAGCGACAAAGCCTTCTTTCTCCAGACCTGCCTTGATCAGGAACATGCTACGAAAGGCGCCTTGATGTCCCGACAGCCCCCCAAAGAATCCACTGATGACGCCACCGATTGGGAGCCATTGAGGATCAAGGTCAGTTTTCGCGAATATCGTAGAGAGTTCCAAGATGACGAACAACATAATGAGTGTGCCAATGACTAATTTGAGGACCGATACCTGTTGATGGCTACCAAACGCCTCATATTCATAGATGGGTTCCGCTTCCCCCAGATACAACAGCAACGCCGCTCCCGCAAAGGCCGCAGCGACCGCAGGCAACCCAAACTTCAGCAGAACTAAACCATCCGCCTTTCTGCCAAGCAACCCAATCTTGAAGAGGTTATTCGCCAGATGGACCATGGCCGTCATCGCGATTGCCAGCTCCAGCGGGAAGAAGAGAGCCACCACTGGCATCAGGAGCGTGCCAAGACCGAATCCAGAAAAGAGCGTGAGGGCTGAGGCGAGTAACGCTGCGATACAGACGATGAGAAGT
>CAZJOQ010000011.1:0-36018 GCA_964547625.1 uncultured Nitrospira sp. | reverse complement strand
CACGATCACCACGGATTCGGCGCATCACCTGCCGGTGGCAGAGAATCGCCTGGCGCAAACGTTCACCGCGACGCGCCCGAATGAGACCTGGCTCACCGACATCACCTATGTCCCGACAGGGGAAGGGTGGTTGTATGTAGCCGGGGGCAAGGATCTGTATACGTGTGAGGTGGTCGGGTATGCCATGGGGGCTCGGATGACAACGGACTTGGTGAGCGACGCCTTCAGGAAAGCCGTGGGGGCCAAGCGCCCACGCCCAGGCTTGATCCATCACTCCGACCGTGGGTCCCAATACTGCGCCTATGACTATCAGGATCAGCTGCGGCAGTTGGGCATGATCTCCTCCATGAGTCGGAAGGGGAATTGTTATGACAATGCACCGATGGAGCGTGTCTGGGGGACACTGACAACTGAATTGGTGCATCATCGGCGATATGATACGCGGGAGCAGGCTCGGCGAGAGATTACGGAGTACATTGAGGTGTTCTACAACCGCCAGCGGCGGCATTCCCGGCTGGGGAATCGCTCGCCCGCTACGTTTGCCCAGCAATGGGTCAACAGCCGGCGGCGTGAGGCTGCAACTCATGGCGTCCACGCTTGACAACCGGGGTCACTACCAAGCAAGAGGACATTTCTATCTTGGTCAAAGCGGACAGTATCATTTTGGGATTATATCGCCCCATAAGTCGCCTTGAACTTGCTTGATCCATTTGTTATCCTTCGTCTGCCTTTCGCATTCGTCGCCAAACGTAACCATTTAATATCTGTACACATTTCGGAGGAGTACCTAACATGGCCGGCATCAAGCGGGCATTGATCAGTGTTTCGGACAAGACAGGAGTTATCGAGATGGCCAAGGGACTGGAGGCGCTTGGCGCGGAAATCCTGTCCACCGGAGGAACAGCAAAAGCGTTGCGCGACGCCGGTGTGAAAGTCATGGATGTTGCCGCCTATACCGGTTCGCCTGAGATTCTGGATGGTCGAGTGAAAACGTTGCACCCGAAGATTCATGGGGGCTTACTCGGCCGGCGTTCGCTCACAACCCATGTGGAGCAGATGAATCAACATGGGATCGGTCCTATCGATGTCGTCGTGGTGAATCTCTATCCATTCGAAGCAACGATCGCGAAGCCTGATTGTCGATTCGAGGATGCCATCGAAAATATTGACATCGGCGGACCGTCGATGCTGCGATCGGCCGCGAAAAATCACGACGATGTCTTGGTGGTTGTGGATCCAGCCGACTATTCAAGGGTTCTTGATGCGGTAAAAGGCCATACGGCGACGGCGGCGCTACGCCGTGAGCTGGCGTTGAAGGTATTCCAACATACCGCGCGCTATGACGGATTGATTGCTGCCTATTTGGAAAAACAGGCGCGAGGCGGGGAAGTAAAGTTTCCGAAAGTGTTGTCCCTACAGTTTGAATTGGCTGAAACACTTCGTTATGGAGAGAACCCCCACCAGCAGGGCGCCTTCTACCGTGAACTCCACAGCAACGAGCCTGCAGTTTCACGAGGCAAGATTCTTCATGGGAAGGCCATGTCCTACAATAATTTTCTCGACGCGAATTCCGCGTTGGAGTTGGTCAAAGAATACGACGAGACGGCCGTCGCGATCATCAAGCACAACAATCCTTGCGGTGTGGCGCTCGGCGAAACGCCAGTGGAGGCGTATGTCAAAGCACGAGCGACAGATCCCGTGTCGGCCTTCGGCGGTGTGATCGCCTTCAACCGAATCGTCGATATCGCAGCGGCCAAAGAAATCACCGCGACGTTCGTTGAGGTTGTCATCGCCCCCGGGTTCGCGGAGGATGCGTTGGTGGAATTGAAACGCAAGAGGGACCTCCGTCTCCTGGACGTGGGACCATTAACCAAGGTGAAACAGGACGGCGTCGATCTAAAAAAATTGGTCGGTGGGTTGATCGTACAAGATCGTGATCTCGGCGTCTTGACGGATCTTCGCGCACTTTCCGTGCCGACCATTCGGAAGCCAACTGATGAGGAATATGCCGCCTGCGCTTTTGCATGGAAAGTCTGCAAACACGTCAAGTCCAATGCCATCATCTACGCTAAATTTGGCCAGACGGTCGGCATTGGAGCAGGACAGATGAGCCGGGTGGATTCCGTCAAGTTAGCGGCGATGAAGGCTCAAATGCCGGTGAAAGGCTGTGTCATGGCCTCGGACGCGTTCTTTCCGTTCCGTGACGGTCTCGATGCTGCTGCCGAAGTTGGTATTACGACTGTCATTCAACCGGGTGGATCGATTAGGGATTCCGAAGTGGTGAAGGCGGCAGATGAACATGGGATGGCGATGATTTTGACGGGTATGCGCCACTTCCGACACTAATCGGTTGCTGAAACAGGCCCCCAACTTCGTGTTCAGTCGTTCGAGACCTTCAACGTACCTCCATCCAGTAAGCTTTGGGCGTCTTACTTCTTGCGGCCTCATTGGATGAGCTGTTTGAGCTTCCTCATACCGATAAAAAGCTTGGCAGACTGCCTGCCAGGATTTTTGCGATAGGCCATGCTGAGCGGCCTGCCCTCTTTCAGAGTGAAAGTGAACTCATGAAGATTCTTGTTGTCGGTAGTGGTGGGCGTGAGCACGCGATCATCTGGAAGCTCGCCCAGAGTCCACGCAAGCCGACTCTCTATTGTGCCCCGGGCAATGCGGGGATCGCCTCGTTGGCAACCTGTGTGCCGCTGACGGTGGACAATATTTGCGAGCTGAAAGACTTCGTGCTTCAAGAGAAGATTGACCTGACGGTGGTTGGGCCTGAGGTGCCACTCGCATTGGGCATCGTTGACGAATTCCGCAAGTCCAAGCTCAGGATTTTTGGGCCGACCAAGAACGCGGCTCGCGTGGAAGCGAGCAAAATCTTTTCAAAAAATGTCATGGCGCAAGCCAAGATCAGAACTGCTCAGGCTGAGAGTTTCGAGAAGGTCGCCGAAGCTCTCGCCTATGTTGAGCGTCATGAGCTGCCGGTTGTGATCAAGGCAGACGGGCTGGCACAGGGGAAAGGGGTTATTATCGCGACCACTCATGACCAAGCTCGGCAGGCAATCGCGGACACGATGGAGAAGGCGGTTTTCGGCCAAGCCGGGAAGCAGGTCTTGATCGAACAGTTTCTCGACGGCGAAGAACTGACGATCATGGCCTTCACGGATGGTCAGACGGTGGTGCCGATGCCGGCGGCTCAAGATCATAAGCGTGTAGGTGATGGTGATACGGGGTTGAATACGGGAGGCATGGGTGCCTTTTGCCCTGCTCCGCTGGGAACGCTTGAGCTTCATGCTCGCGTCACGCATGAGGTCTTGCAGCCGATGGTCGATGCGATGGCATGTCTTGGTTCTCCATTTCAGGGTGTCCTCTATGCGGGATTGATGGTCGTCAAGGGAACGCCGTACGTGTTGGAGTTCAATGCTCGTATGGGCGATCCTGAAACTCAGGTCGTGTTGCCGTTGCTCAAAACCGACCTGCTTGATGTCCTCGATGCTGTAGTCGAACATCGGCTAGACCAACTCGTGGTTGAATGGCATTGCGATGCTGCGGTGTGTGTCGTCATGGCGTCAGGAGGTTATCCCGGTTCTTACCAGCAGGGGGTGACGATTCACGGCCTCCCATCCACCATCTCCGTATCAGCGACCTCCGTGGTGTTTCATGCGGGGACGACTCGGCGAGGGAACGAGATCGTCACGGCGGGAGGTCGGGTGCTCGGCATTCTAGGTCGAGGGCCAACTCTCTCGGATGCACAGCGCGAGGCCTATCAGACTGTGAGGACGATCTCCTTCGAGGGTTGCCATTTCCGGACGGATATCGCGCATCGCGCGCTCAAGACATAAGATTGACCCGATTCACTCTCCTAAAGCATTCTCACTTGGCCAACCCCAATCGCAGCGCGCAATTATCCTCGCTCCCAGTGCGCCCTTCAGATGTGCGCCAGCTCTAGATCCGAATAGCCTGGGCCGATCTTCTGCGATGTCGACCGCGAGCGATCTGTTACAATAGCGTCATCCGACTGACGAGCGGACAGTTGCAAGACCCATTTGTCGAAGCTGCAGCGTGTCTCAGTCCAGACAGACGAAAGGGGGAGCGAAGTTTATGACGATGAGCCGTCATTCGATACAGGGCGTCTACACAGTTTTCGGGTGTGGTCTTATATTGAGCCTCGTTGGGTGTGACTATTGGCCGCCGGCCTTACAGGCTCAGATCGAACAAATGCGCACGGAAACGCAAACTCTGGCGATGGAAAAAGCTCAATTGCAAGTGCAAGTCTCAGACTTATTAAAGGCCAAGCAAGAAGTCCAGAGTCAGATGGATGAACTGAGTCGGATGAATCGCGAGAAGACCGCGATGATTATGAGCCTCCAGAAGCAGTTGGATGTGGTCCGTGCAAAAACTTTGAAGTCGATGGCATCCAAAGCAGCTAAGCGGAAAACGCCAGCAGAAGCGAAGGCACATTCTGCCCCTAAGGTGCCACACGGAAAAAAAGCTGCGTCGAAAGGGGGCGGTGTGCGGTAGCTCGGTTTAAGCCATTATGATGAGGAGGAGGTCGTTGTCGTGCTCGGTGCAGCGGTGGATGAAGTCGTGGAGGTTGTTGTAGGTGCCGCTGCCGGAGTCGAAGGTGTTGTGCTTGCTGCAGCAGGGGCTTCTGCTTCTTTTTTCTCGCTCGTGCCCGTTCCACTGGTCTCACTACCTGAGCTTGATGGAGGTTTCATTTTCTCGGAGTAGTCGGTAACATACCAGCCGCTTCCCTTAAACATAATTCCCGGCGAGGAAATCAGTCGCTGCACACCCTTCCCACATCGTTCGCAGGAGGAGAGGGGATCGTCTTTAATGCTCTGTTTCACTTCAAAGCGGTAGGCACACTCCTTACATTGATATTCGTAGATCGGCACGGCTTCCCTCCCTTGTGTGCTGTTCTTTCATCAGATCTTAGTAGCGCTCACGTTAATTTCGCAAACGCCTGTTCGAGGCGTTCAAGACCTCTGGTTATGTTCGTCATACTCGTGGCATACGATAGCCGAAGGTGCTCTCTGCTGCCAAACGGCTCACCAGGTACCGTTGCGATTTGGGCCTCGTTAAGCAGGTACTGAGCCACATCGTTCGGAGTCTTCAGCATACCCGATGGGCCCTGTTTTCCCAATACTCCTTTGATATTGGGAAAAGCGTAGAATGCTCCTTGTGGCATTCGACACGAGACACCGGAGATCTTGTTTAACCCGTTTACGATTGCGGTCCGGCGACGAGAAAACTCTTCCACCATTTTTATGGTGAACGGGTCTCCTAGGCGTAATGCGGCAACTGCCGCTTTCTGGGCAATTGAGCACGGATTGGACGTGCTCTGGCTTTGAATGTTGGCCATCGCCGTGATCAGTTCCTTAGGCCCGGCCGCGTAACCGATCCTCCAACCAGTCATCGCATAGGCTTTTGAGACCCCGTTGATAATGACCGTTCGAGCAGCAATATCCGGCCCCAAGGAGGCAATGCTGACATGGATCGCACCATCGTAGAGGACCTTTTCGTAGATTTCGTCAGAAATCACGAGAAGATCGTGCCGTATCGCAACCGATGCAACCTCTTCCAGCGTCGCGCGATCATAGGCTGCCCCTGTCGGGTTGCACGGACTGTTGACGATAATGGCTTTGGTCCGAGGGGTGATGAGTCGTTCCAGGGCAGCGGCATGGATCGCGTACCCCTCTTTTTCAGTGGTCGCCAACAGGACCGGCGTGGCATCGTTCAAGAGCGCTTGGTCAGAATAGGATACCCAGTAGGGGATGGGGATGATGATCTCATCGCCCGCTTCGAGTAGAGCTTCTGCCAGGTTGTACAGCGAGTGTTTGGCCCCGCAGGAAACCAGGACCTGAGCTTTGTCATAGTGCACCCCAACCTCGGCCTGAAGCTTGTCGGCGATCGCCCTGCGCAACTCATCGATTCCGGACGAAGGCGTATATTTTGTAAATCCACTGCGAATCGCATCTTCAGCTGCAGCCTTGACCGGCTCAGGTGTGTCAAAGTCTGGTTCACCGGCGGAAAAATCGATGATATCCACCCCTTGTGCCGCCATGGCTTTGGCTTTGGCAGCCATCGCCAGAGTAGGGGAGGGTGCAATGCGGCTGACACGGGCAGCAAGCTTCATGGTTTGAGACTCCGGATGCGATTGTGTAGGCGTCGGGCGACCTCTGGGTGGAGAAACTCAGTTAAGTTGCCTCCGTGTCGCGCGACCTCCTTGATGATGGTCGAAGATAGGTACGAATATTCCTCGCTGGGCATCAAGAACACGGTCTCCACCGTCTTGGCAAGTTTGCGATTGATCAATGCCATCTGAAATTCGTGTTCAAAGTCCGAAATGGCCCGTAAGCCTCGGATGATTGCATGGGCGCCTGACCGTTCGACATAATCCACTAACAAGCCATCAAACGGTGTCACGTCGACTTGCTCGAGATCTTTCATGACCAGCTGCACCATAGCAAGGCGTTCCGCCAAATTAAAGAGCGGATGCTTAGAAGGATTTGGAGCTACGGCCACGACCACCTTATCAAACACACGCAGGCTGCGAGTGATGATGTCTGTGTGGCCATGGGTAACGGGATCGAATGTGCCGGGGTAGATGCCGATCTTCATGGTTGCACGGCTTTGGGACTAGAGTAGACAGAGAGGCTGGTATCTCCGTATCGATACCGACGCAGGAACTGCGTGGGTCCTAGGGACACGGGTAAGGTGGTTCTGGTCGCGTGCTCAATAACCAGCCATGAGTCGACATTAAATAGCTGTTCGGTCTGTGGTTCGGAAAGCAATGCTGAACATGTTTGGGCGTCAGAATAGGGAGGGTCGGCAAAAACAATATCGTAGGGACCGTTCCATTGAGCAGGGTTGTCTAGGAAATCTTCGACGGCTTGAGCCCGCATAGAGAGTGCATCACCGATCTGACAGATCTGAATATTCTGCTGAATGAGCTTCAAGGCTTCGCTGTCAGATTCGACGGAGGTGACGTGGGTCGCTCCACGACTTACGGCTTCTATTCCCACGGCGCCCGTTCCGGCATAGAGGTCTAAAAAGCGACTATTCGTCAGCCGATTCCTGAGAATTGAAAACAGAGCCTCTCGGACTCGATCTGAGGTTGGACGTAGATGATCCGTCCGTGGTGCGCTGAGTCGCCGACCTCTATGGGTACCCGCGATCACACGCATATTCGCCAACATCACCTTGAACGGTGAACTGTAACATAGCGTTTTTGTAGGGGTCAAGGAATGGAGGATGAATGAAGGGAGAGGAAAATCACAATATGGAGAGGGAACCAGGAAAGATTCGCGAAGATATGGAAGGGATCTGGGTCAGCTTTTGACCGTGCAGATAGAAGGGGACTATAATGCACTGACTATGATAATGAGTGAGGCTAAAGATAGTACCCGAACGATCAGCCGTCCCTCTTACGGGCTCGGTTACCGAGCCCGGGAAAGAGGGAAATCTAGCGAGTAGTTACAGTGTGAGTCTCTCGAGTTGCCAGACTCTTTCTGCGATTGTTGGAAATCGTGCGATCAATAATGGCTCCACAATTGATGCATTTCCATGCGTAGAAGACGAGAAAGAAGTCTGAAAACCGCTCTAGCATCATCATTCCCTTACATTTCGGACATTCCATTGACTCCTCCTAGGGTGGCGATGTGTATTGCTGGGGGCGAACTTAAGCAAGAGCTGCACCAAATTGTCACTTGTTGGTATTTCAATAGGTTACAAGCTACGTATTTATCTTAGGTCGGCAATATCGGCTTCTTTGACGGTACAAAAGCGTCCGGTCCGTCAATTATTTGTCCAGCCGAGGCTTTATGGCGAATACGAAAGACCACAGGAGAGGGATTGCCCACTGGCCCCAAACCGAGCGTCCCCGTGAACGTTTACTTTCAAAGGGTTCCGAGGCCCTGTCCGATGCGCATCTTCTCGCAATCCTCCTGAGGACTGGGAGACGCGATTCATCCGCCGTACAAGTCGCCATCGAACTCCTTGATCGGATGGGAGGGGTGGGAGGGTTAGCGGTGTGCGGCATTCAAGAACTCTGTGCCATCCCGGGAGTCGGTCCCGCAAAGGCGGCCCAGCTCAAGGCCGCGCTGGCATTAGGAAGGCGTTCTCTGGCGGTTCCACTTTCAACCGGCACCCGCATTTCGTCGAGCGCTGATCTCTTCAAACATTTCCACCCTGTTCTTCGCGATGTGAAACACGAACTCTTCAAGGTGGTGCTGCTTGACGCAAAAAATACTGTTCTCAAAGAAACGACAGTTTCGGAAGGGAGTCTGACTCTCAGCATTGTTCATCCACGAGAAGTTTTTGCCTTTGCAGTTCGCGAATCGGCTGCTGCCGTCATCTTTCTGCATAATCATCCAAGCGGAGATCCTACCCCTAGTCAGGAGGATCGACTATTGACTGATCGTTTGGTGGCGGCTGGCAGACTATTGGGGATACGCGTATTGGATCATCTCATCATCGGGGATGGTCGGTATGTGAGTTTTGCCGACGAAGGGTGGTTGAGTGGATCCCGGGTGGATAACGAAGACATCTGATGGGCTGATTAATCGAATCCAACATTCTTGTCCCGTGAGGCAGCCGATGGCCTAAACTACCATTTTCAACGGAGGGTATGCCATGGAAACAGCCCGTGTGGAGCCCGTCAGAAATGTAGCGATCGTATCCAACGTCGGTGCTGGGAAAACTTCGGTGTGTGAATCCCTGCTGTATGTGGGTGGAGTTATTCCCTCCCTCGGTTCCGTGACGGAGGGAACCACCGTCTCAGATTTTGAGCCGGAAGAACTCCGTCATCGTACCTCGACCAGCACCAGCCTTCTGCAGTTCAACTGGAATCAGACCCATATCAATTTGATCGATACTCCAGGGGCACTCGATCTTCTTGGCGAACCGATGGCTGCTCTCCGTGCCGTCGACGCGGTCATCATTGTCGTGAGTGGAAACAGCGGGGTAAGGACTGAGCTGGTTCGGCTATGGTTGAAGATCGAAGAGTTGGGCCTGCCTTGCCTTCTGTTCGTCAATGGACTGGACAGGGAAGGCACATCTTTCGAGAATGCGCTGGAAACTTGCCGCCAACACTTTGGTCTCACTCCCATTCCTGTGACTGTGCCGGTCAATCAAGGCACGACGATCGACGGGGTCTATGATATCCGGCATGAGAAACTAATTCGATCTGGGCCAACGTCCTCCAAAATTGGACAGCACTCGCTTAAAGCTGATCAGCAGGAGTTATCAAGGGACACACGCAAACAGCTGGTAGAGGCAGTGGCTGAGACTGACGAATCTCTTCTGGAGCGATACCTCTCTCAGGGTGATTTGACACAAGAAGAACTCTTGGACGGTCTGCGATGCGGTACTCAAACGAGGCGGTTCCTTCCAGTCTATGCTGGATCTGCCGTTCAGAATGTGGGAGTCTGGTCGCTCTTGGATGGCATTGTGATGTTGCTGCCCTCGCCAAGGGAGCGAGGTGCGGATCACCCATGGCAGGGGACTCACCCCGAGACCAACGGAATATGCGAAAGGAAGGGGAGTGCAGAAGAGTCTCTTTCAGCGTATGTCTTTAAGACCCTTATCGATCCGTTCATTGGACGACTCTCCTATTGTCGTGTGTTGTCAGGAACGGTTCAGGCTGATACGACGGTATGGAATGCGTCAAAACAGGTGCGTGAGAAGCTCGGTCATTTCTATAAGGTGTTGGGCAAACGTCACGTGTCTGTTGAGTCCGCTCAAGCAGGAGACATCGTGGCGATCGGAAAACTCAAGGACACGCAGACCGGTGACACTTTGTGTCAGGAGAGCGCCCCTATCTGTTATGCAGGGCTTGGGATGCCGAAGCCAATTTTATCGTTCGCTGTTGATGCGAAATCGAAGGCGGAGATCGACAAAGTCAGTCTTGGTTTGCACAAGCTCATTGAGGAAGATCCGACACTCGAGGTCACACGCAATCCTGAAACCAAGGAGATGGTGCTCAGCGGGATGGGGCAATTTCACATCGATCTGGCTTTGGAGAAACTGCAGCGCAAATTTGGAGCCGACGTCGCACTGCACACCCCAAAGATCGCGTACCGGGAAACGATTAAAAGCCAGTCACAGGCGCAGGGTAAGTACAAAAAACAAACCGGCGGTCATGGACAATACGGTGATTGTTGGCTTGAAGTAGTCCCGCAGCCCCGTGGTCATGGATTTGCCTTCAGCAATCGCATTGTAGGAGGAGCCATTCCACGAAATTTCATCCCTGCCGTGGAAAAGGGGGTGCTTGAAGCCCTGCATGAGGGGCCGCTAAGTGGATTTCCAGTCGTCGATGTTCGAGTCACGGTCTATGATGGCTCCTACCATACGGTCGATTCCTCGGAGATGTCGTTTAAGATTGCCGGAGCCATGGCATTGAAGAAAGCGATGGAAACAGCCCATCCGGTGTTGCTCGAACCCGTCATGAGGGTCGACATCGATAGTCCGACCGACACGGTTGGAGCCGTGATGGGAGATTTGAACGCTCGGCGTGGACGTATTGTTTCCGTCAATGCGCTGGCTCATCTGGAACGGATCACGGCCCTGGTGCCACTTGCGGAATTGCTGAGGTATGCGATAGCCCTGAATGCTGTGACCGGTGGACGAGCGAGTTATGTTATGGAGTTTGATCACTACGACGAAGTGCCTCGAGATCTGACGGCAAAGCTCATCGAACGGCAGAGGGTCGAGCGGCACATCACGGTCGCTCACTGAAAGGTCAGTCGATTGATTTGAGCACGACATAAAACGCACGGTTTTCTCTGAGGACGCGAAGCAAAAGAGCATCACCCCGGCGAGATTGAGAAATACTTGACGTAAATTCCACCAAGGAAGATATCTCTGTACGGTTGACCTCGATGATCAGGTCGCCTTCCCGAAGCCCTTCGGCTTGCGCAAGGCTATTTGGCTCGACCTTTGTGATGACCACGCCTTTTGCCTGACGGAGCTTGAATTTTTCCACGAGACTCGCCGTCGATTCTTGAACCTCTAGACCGAGTCTGCTCTCCAACTTCTCTACCCGAGGAATGGATGCCAGGACGGGAGTCTCCGGTCGTTCGGTAAGCGGTACATCGAGAAGAAGGGGCTTCAGATCTCGAACGACTTCGATCCGTGACATGGCACCGGGAGCGAGTGTACCGATCAGGCGAGAGAGCCTATTGGGTGAGTCGACCAACACGCCATTGATCCGAACGATGACATCGCCAGGCTGAATCCCGGCGAGCGCCGCAGGATCTTTTTCGAAGACTTCATTGACCAGTACACCTCCGCCTCCCGTGACACCAAATTTCTTGGCCAGCTCGGCGGTCAACGGTTGGATGCCGACGCCGAGCCAACCTCGTACAACCTTTCCCTTGGCGAGGAGTTGTTCAATGACCTGTTTGGCCATGTTCGATGGTATGGCAAAGCCGATACCTTGAGCGAAATTAATGATTGCCGTATTGATGCCAATGACCTCGCCACGAAGGTTAAACAACGGGCCGCCGGAATTACCTGGGTTGATTGACGCATCAGTCTGAATGAAGTTTTCATAGCGTGAGAGGTTGATATTTTCACGACCAATCCCGCTGACTACGCCAAGCGTCACAGTCTGGTCCAGCCCAAAGGGATTTCCGACGGCCAGGACCCATTGGCCTACCTTGACAGACGTCGAGTCACCGAACCGTGCGCTGGTCAGCGGCCGACCTGCCGATACTTTGAGCAGAGCCAAGTCCGTGTCTGGATCTTTACCAATCACATGAGCGATGAGCTTTGTCTTGTCTGAGAGGCGTACTTCGATCTCGGTGGCATCGCCGACGACATGATTGTTCGTCACGATATGACCTTCGCTGTCTACGATCAGTCCGGAGCCGGAGCCTGATGCATTCGGCATGCGCTCGCCGGGGCCTTCTCGAGATCTACCGCCACTGATAATTGGAAAAAGATTGACGACCGAGGGCTTGGTTTCCTCTGCCAGCTCGGTAATGACGATTTGAATCTCTTCGAGCATACGAATTCCTGGTAAATCGGCAGAAAACGCCTCAGCGTGCCGAGTCTCTAAGCTAGGGAAAAGGAGAATCGCGGCAGAGAGTAGTAATCGCGGGATAGATGAAGGGGATGTGATCATGACCATCGACCGCTATTGTATCCGATCATCACCAGTGTCCTGTTTGCTACGCGGATCGTGTCAAAGAAGGTGTAAGGCTTCGTTGGCCGGTAAACCATGCCGTAAGTTTGTCGAGTTCGGGTTGCGTGCCGATCAGGATGACGATATCACCGGGTCGTAGGAGAAGATCGTTGGCGGGGGCCAATAGAAAAGGCCCTCGTAGCACCGTGGCCACGTGTGCGGAGGCAGAGTATGGATGCGCACTCAATGGTTCATGTGCTGCAGCGGCACCTCGAGTGACAATAAGCCGTTCAATGCCTCCTGAACGAAGTGTCAGATCTCGTTGAAAGGCAAGCAAATCTTGATGTATTGCTTCAAGTTTGAGTTCGCGGATTTGTGTATCGGCTCGAACAAGCAACGTTTTGAACTGCTGGACCTTGGCAATAGCCTCGGCCAGCCTCTCGTCGATCATGCTGACGCCTGAATCAAGTGACGGCTTGTCGAGGAGTCGCTCGGAAACCTGGTCGACGATTTGCTGTCCAAGTGCGCCTGCGACCTCATCAATGTTTTTGAGTAATGTTGAAGCTTGCCAGTGTAGTCGAATAATCTGAACTTTCCGATTGACAAGCTCGGAGATGGCTAGAACAGTTTCGTAACAGGCACGTCCAGTGATCGAGAGTTCTTTATGAATGCGGCCAAGCAGTTCGAGTGTCATTGTCTGATAAGATTGATTATGTAAACTATTAAGAGTACCCGATCAGGCGCTCTGCAGGACTGACCCAATCTCCCCTTGTTCATAACGGATTGTCATTCTACCGTCAATCGCATGAGTAATTTTGTGATAGCACGTTGAATCGCGTTTTCCCATTCAGAGCCCACCTGGCATCACAAGACGACCAGTAGTCATTTGCAATCCTCCGTGTCTCCCCCGTATCATCACGGCCATGAACTGCACGAAATGTAAGATCAAGGCCGTGATCAAGTTGCCTCGTCACAATGCCGCATTCTGCAAATGCTGCTTCAATGGCTTTGTGCAGGACCAGGTTCTGAAAGCAATTCGGTCTCAGGACATGTTTACGAAAGAAGACCGTGTCCTTGTCGCCGTGTCTGGTGGTAAGGATAGTTTGGCCTTGTGGGATATTCTACTGAAGTTGGGCATTAGAACCGATGCATTATACGTGAATCTGGGGATTGGGAACTATTCTGAGACCTCCCACAAGAAAGTCGCGCAGTTTGCTGAAACGGTGGCTGCGGCCCATGGTTCGGTGGTGCACGTTCATACCGTGGAGCGTGAAGAAGGGGCTGGAATTCGCGAACTCGCGATGATTGTCCACCGTCCAACGTGTTCGACCTGTGGGACGATTAAGCGGTATCAATTCAACCGTGCCGCGATCCAACAGGGATACGACGTCATGGCAACCGGACATAACTTGGATGACGAAGCAGCCCGACTGCTCGGTAACGTCCTTCATTGGCAGGATGAATATCTCGAGAAGCAAGGCCCCAGTCTCCCCGCCTCGCTAGACGGATTTGCGAAAAAAGTAAAACCTTTGTATCGCTTAACTGAGCGCGAATTGGCGGCCTATTGTGTGCTGAATCGGATCGATTATGTTGTCGAGGAATGCCCCATGGCACAGGGAGCCCGTACCCTTTTGTATAAAGAAGTGTTGAATCGGTTGGAGACCGAATCGCCTGGTACCAAGCACATGTTTTACTGGGGCTTTCTCGAAAAACACCGAAAACCTGAGACATCCGTGAGTATGATGGACAAAGACCGCTCCACCTTACATCCCTGTTCTCTCTGCGGCCAGCCAACGACGGCCGAGACCTGCGCCTACTGTAAGCTCATGGCCCGTGCAAAGGCATCTGCATCTCTTTGACCCACTCGGCTCTTGCAAACTGTTTCTATACTTCGTAAGCTCACTCGTATCATTTAGGTCCGTTCTTTGCTAGAACATATTCTATGGCAACTGCTCCACGCGATTACTATCAAATCCTAGGCGTGCCCCGCACTGCCTCCGCCGACGATATCAAAAAGGCATTTCGTCGCTTAGCCCGCCAATATCATCCCGACCTTCACGCTGGCGTCAAGAAGGCCGAGATGGAGAAGAAGTTTAAGGAATTGAACGAAGCGCAAGAAGTATTATCTGATCCCGACAAACGTAAAAAATACGATCAGTACGGTACGGATTGGGAACAAGCACAAGCCTTCAATAAAGCTCGTGAACAGGCAAGGAACGGAGGGTTTGGCGGGCCTTGGGGTTTCGAACAAGGATCTGGCGGTCAGGGTGCTGGTGGGAACGAGCACTTTTCCGGTTTTTTCGAGGGTCTGTTTGGTAACCGCGGACGCAGCGCTAATAGAGACAGCGACTCTGGAACACCGGGAGATGATCTCGAGACCGACGTTCAGCTCGCACTGCGCGAGGTGCTAACGGGCGTCATGAGGCGAGTGAACCTCCGTGAACCGCAAACGTGTGCAGCCTGCCTTGGGAATGGTAACATACGAGGTCGATCGTGCATGACCTGCCATGGAAGCGGGATGACGACCGAATCAAAAACCATTGAAGTGCGGATCCCGGCGGGAGTTCAAGACGGAACGCGGGTGAGAGTTGCTGGAAAGGGGCAACCTGGAGCGTACGGTGGGAGACGCGGTGACTTGTATCTCCACGTGACCATCGCGCCTGACCCGATTTTTCGTCAGCAGGGTTCAGATTTGCATGCCACTCTCCCAGTCTATCCTTGGGAAGCCGCACTAGGGGCAGACGTGACCGCTCCAACCTTAGTGGAACCGGTTAAGGTCAAAGTGCCGGCAGGCAGCAAAGCCGACGGCAAACTCCGGCTGAAAGGGAAAGGACTACCGTCCGCAGCCGGTGGACACGGAGATCTTTTCCTGACTCTGCAGATTGTGCTGCCAACGATGATGACAGACGAAGAACACGCGTTGTACGAACGGTTGAGCAAGCAACGGCATCCAGATCCGCGACTGGAACTCCTCCATCACGCCAGACGACGCTAACTCAGCATGTGGTGAGCCTACTCGCTTGCGTTGCGCAGCGCACTATGGCAAGCTTTTAACCAGGGTGTTTCAACCAAGGAGGATTTCATGAAGTCTGTAGCCAAGACGATTGCTGTCGTTGCGATAGCTTCGATCGGTCTGCTGATGTCAGGCATCCCCAGCTCCTGGGCAAATGATCCGAGCTATGGCCATGCCGGGAGCGGATACGGCGCTGGAGGAGGACCTGGCTATGGCAAGCGCGCGATGCATAGTGGCACCGGCCCTCTCATCCGACATCTTCTCAAGCACGAAAAGGATATCGGGCTCACGGCTGAGCAGGTTGCCAAGCTCAAGGACGTGCAATTGAATCTGGACCGTATTCGTATCAAGACCGAAGCCGATATCAAAATTGCTGAACGTGAATTAAAAGCGTTGACGGATGAGGAGAAAAGCGATCTTGGCGCGATTGAGGCAAAGCTGAGGCAGAGTAAAGACCTACAAGTCGGGCTGCGGATGGCCTCGATTAAGATGCGGCGCGATGTGATGGCGGTATTGACGCCCGAACAACGTGAGAAGGAAAAGTCCGAACATGACAAAGTGATGCAGCAGCACAAAGGGGCAGGATCTCATCATGGCGGGGGAATGCCGTACGGTGCGTATCCGCATGGAGGAAGTTCGCCTGGAGGGAATCCCCATGGGATGAACCCACACGGCAAGGCCCCGTATGAATCGGCTACGCCCCCTACTCCTCCAAGCACGATGTCCGTCCAGTAAATTCGAGTACGAAAAGACCATGAAAAAAAAAGATGCGACGAAGCTCCAGAGCCACGATCTCTTAATCGGCCCGGGACGGGCACCGGCGAGAGCGATGCTGAAGGCCGTGGGATTGACGGACGAAGACCTCACCAAACCGCTCGTTGGGGTCGCCAATACATGGATCGAGGTGATGCCGTGCAATTTTCATTTGCGTCGCCTGTCTGAACGAGTCAAAGCCGGGATCCGAGCTGCCGGAGGCACTCCGATCGAGTACAACACGATCGCGGTGTCGGATGGCATTTCGATGGGGACCGAAGGAATGAAGGCGTCCCTGATCAGTCGAGAAGTGATCGCGGATTCCATCGAACTCGTCGCCCGTGGGCATCTGTTCGATGCTGTCGTCGCACTGTCTGGTTGCGACAAGACGATCCCTGGGACCGTGATGGCGCTGGCACGATTGAACCTCCCGTCACTCATGCTGTACGGCGGTTCGATCATGCCGGGGCAGTTTCAAGGGCACGATGTGACTATTCAAGATGTCTTTGAAGCAGTCGGCAAGCATGCGAAGGGTACCATGACGGATGCGGAGCTTAAGGACTTGGAAGATCATGCTTGCCCTGGGCCTGGAGCCTGTGGAGGCCAGTTCACCGCCAATACGATGGCGATCGCGTTTGAATTCCTGGGCATTTCCCCGATGGGCCGCAACGGAGTGCCCGCGATGGACTCTCGGAAAGATGATGTGGCGTTTGAGTGCGGCAAGATGGTGATGGATCTGGTGAAGCAGAATCTCCGTCCGCGTCAGATCATCACGAGGAAGTCGTTGGAGAATGCGATTGCCGCAGTCGCTACGACCGGAGGCTCGACGAATGCTGTCCTGCATTTACTCGCCATCGCTCGCGAGTCAGGCGTGAAACTGAGCATCGACGATTTTGACAAGATCAATCGAAAGGTTCCCCTCCTTGCTGACCTTAAACCAGGAGGACGCTTCGCAGCAGCCGACCTGTTTGCTGCGGGCGGGACCACGTTGGTTGCGAAGCGATTGCTCGATGCTGGGCTGCTCCATGGGAATCAACCGACAGTCACGGGGCGCACGATTGGCGAAGAGGCATCGACCGCGACTGAAACCCCTGGTCAACAAGTGCTGCGTCCCCTCGCCCATCCCATCAAGCCGACGGGCGGGCTTGTCATTCTGAAGGGGAATTTAGCGCCTGACGGCTGTGTGGTGAAAGTGGCCGGGCACTCCATGACCCGGTTCCAAGGAGCCGCGAAAGTGTATGATCGGGAGGAAGATGCGTTTGTGGCTGTACAGGCAGGCCACATTAAAGCCGGCGACGTGGTCGTCATTCGATACGAAGGCCCAGCGGGTGGGCCGGGTATGCGTGAAATGTTGGGGGTGACGGCAGCAATCGTAGGTGCTGGCCTTGGCGACTCAGTCTCGTTGCTGACTGATGGTCGGTTTTCCGGAGCAACTCATGGATTAATGGCTGGCCATGTCGCTCCTGAAGCGGTAAAGGGAGGACCGATCGCGGCGGTGAAAAACGGCGACATCATTACGTTCGATATTGCCAAACGCCGACTGGATATGGCGGTATCGCAGCGGGAAATCAGTGCTCGACTCAAGAAGGTGAAGTTCCCTACTCCTCGATACACATCTGGCGTGATGGGGAAGTATGCCAGGCATGTCTCCTCGGCATCGGAAGGCGCCATCACCACGTAGATCTCTCTTTCATGTCTTGCTGCCGAACGGTGGGGAAGCGCAGACTCTAGCTCTAACGAAAATCTCGTCGCTGGAAGATGGCAGAAGCGAGAGTGAGAAGGAATGCTGTGTAGGCTAGCCCGTAGGCTCCGATCACCAGTAGATCGCTGATTGATATATCGAGTTGATGTGTGACATGGCCTTTGAGATTGAAGCGATCCAGGTTTGGCAGGACATAATACATCCCCTCCAGTATCGTTTTCCCTACACCGCCCATCTTTTCGCCGAATGCTTTGAGGTCAGGCGTGAGGTGGCCGATTACATAGAGGGCTAAGGTAAAAATTGCGCTGAACGTGGCGCTTGAGAAGGTCGAGAACAGAAGCGCGACAGCGGTGATCACCATGAACTCCACGACAATCATGATCAGCGCTTTGAAGAGGACAGCATGGATGGGAACATCCTGCATATAGAGGACTGCCAGCAACCCGCACGCCATGATGGCTGTATTGATCAAGAGCGTCAGACTGAGCCCCACATACTTTCCTAGGAGAAACTGAAATCGAGCAACCGGCTTGGAGATGATTGTATAAATGGTTTTCTTCTCGATTTCCTTACTGACAAGGCCGATGCCGACGAAAATGGCGATCAATACGCCGAAGAAGTTGATGCTTCCAAGACCAATGTCCAAAATCAACCGATGGAACTCTCCAAGCGTCAGTCGCATCAAGATCAGGGAACTTCCGATCATCAGAAGGGCGAAGATCAAGAGATTGTACAGAAGTTTATCTCTCAAGTTTTCTCGGAATGTATTGATCGCGATCGATAATACTTTCATGCGTGAACCTCTACGGCCTGCTGCACTCCCTTCGCTTTGCGAATGAACAAGTCCTCGAGCGAGGCCTTATGGGGGATGAGAGAGACGAGTTTGGCCTTGTGTGCCCTGAGGACTTCGAGCGCTTCATCCACCTGTCGCTGACTCGCGAAGATCGCCATGACACGCTCTCCGTGAAGCAGGGTTTTGATGGCGAGTGGCCGGAGCTCTTCGATACCCTCGGGAGAGAGGCGATCCACGACCATTTCTACTTCTTGAGTCGTTCCGTGGTCGATCAACTCAGATACCTGGCCGCACGCTACGAGTTTTCCCTTCATAATCATGGCCACACGATCACACAGCAGCTCGGCATCGTGAAGGATGTGCGAACTGAACATGACGGTTTTCCTTGACTCCTTGAGACGAATGATCAGATCGCGCACTTCCTTCCGTCCGATTGGATCCAGCCCCGACATCGGCTCATCTAAGATGACCAGCTCTGGGTCATTGATCAAGGCCTGGGCGATCCCTACCCGCTGCAACATACCTTTTGAGAATTTGCGTAGTTGTAGGTCGCGCGCATGTGTCATGCTGACGAGCTCCAACAATTCGTCGATGCGTTTTTCAAGCGCTGATCCAATGAGTCCAAAGAGATGCCCGTAAAATCGCAAGAACTCGCGACTCGTGAGGTAATCGTAGAAGTATGGTGATTCCGGAAGAAAGCCGACTTTCGCTTTGGCCGTTTGGTCACCAACTGGCCGCCCGAATAGGCGCGCGGTTCCCCTACTGGGATAGATGAGCCCCATCAGCATCTTAATCGTGGTCGTCTTTCCCGCGCCGTTTGGCCCGAGGAATCCATAGATCTCTCCACGCTGGACATCAAGCGACAATTCATCAACGGCTGTCACGCGACGACCCCAGAAGCCGACTGTGAAACTTTTAGACAGGTGATCGACCGCGACAATCTGTTCAGAGTCAACATTCATATGGGCATCCTGTCGTTACATGCCACTCTCTAGATCCCGACGAAACACTGTCAGTCGAGTGGGATGGGTATTGCTCGTGACCTGCCCGGTCCGGCGATTGAGTTCGTACGAACCGCCGAATGGTTCTTCTGGGATTCGCGGGAGATACCCTGCCGCGACGAGTTCCATGAGCGTCTTGGGATAGGCGTGATACTTCTTCTCATAGTGCCCGCTCGCCTGTTCGAGCATTCTGATGTCGCGCTCGATCATCACTTCCTTGGCACGTGTCTCCAGCTTTTCCCGTACGACAAGGTCTGGATTCTCTCTCCACAGCGCCTCGAGAAATTCTAGTGCGACCTCCGGATTGCCGGCCTCTGCATGCATCCGCGTCGCTAAACCGGGTAGGAAGTCTGGAGCACCTGAAGTGCGCGAGGCTTTGCCGATGTAGTCAGCTCCTTTGGTGGCATCCCCAAGGACGAAATAATGGTTATGGCCAAGCAAGAAGGGAAGGTTCCATTCGCCTGGGTTTTCATGGTGCCCTTTTTCCAATAGGCGGTTGCTCAGATCAACTCGATTGGCATAATTGTTCAGCACCACACCGCCGACGTAGTAGGCGTAGGCATACTGCGGATCCAATGTGGTGACGACGTCGAGCGCATGGTAAAGCCACTCATATTCGTCGGCCGTATTTTTCTTTTTACCTAAGACTTGTAGGAGTCGTAACCATAAGACATCAGCACCGACATGGTGATAGCCCAACAGAGCGGGCTTGAGATACTCTCCTCGAGGCAGTTGCGCCAGCTCTTCAATCTTTGCTGCATGAGCATCGATGCGCAGATCTAAATTTCGTTGGAGCAATATGACCAGCGCCAAGAAGCTGAGTGCGATCACCGTGACAGCGGTCCATGCCAGGACAGGTCCCTTTGATGATGTGTAGGGCTGGATGGCCAGGGGTGACAACCTCGACATAACGATCACATCCCTAAATGCACGAGGTCCCGCCGACTGACACCAGCCAGCGGGACTCTCGCCCTACAAGAAACCTAGCTACTTTTAGAACACGCCTGGTACGCAGTCGGCTGCTCCAGTGGCATCAGCCGAGGCCCAGACCGAGATAACCGCATCACCGTCCAGGTTGCTCTGCGCTGTGGCTCGGAATCCAGCAGCGGTCGGGCCAAAATCCGTGGCGCCAAGCTCCGCAGTAATCAGCGCAGCAGGGGCCGCTGTTGGCCCCTGACAGGATGTATGCGAAGCGGCGTAGCTTCCCGTCGCATACTGGTATAAGACGTTGCCGCTCGCTTGGAAGCCAAGATTGGCAAAAGTTCCTAAGGATACACCGATACCGGCGGCACCAACACACCATCCCTGGGCGCCTGCGGGGTCGGGAACAAGCCATGGTGAACCAGCTAAGTTCCAATTCTGCGGTTGAGTCTTCGTACCGGCTGCTGGCGCTACTGCGGGTGCTGGTAGAACAACCAGGTAGCACCCACGTTCACCTTGCCAGGACACCTCGGACGTTTTAATAGCCCCGAGATTCGTCTTGGCCTCGGATTGCCGAGACTTCATCTGATACTGCAAGAAGTTGGGAATGGCGATGGCCGCCAGGATCCCGATGATCGCCACAACGATCATCAACTCGATGAGGGTAAAACCCTCTTGTTTCCGAAGCGACTTCAACATCGTACTGCCTCCTTGTTGATGGTTCACTGACGGCCCTGGTTGATAATCTGCGGCGCCTGTCTTGCCGCCTACCGGTGCCTATAGCAGGTTTGGTGCCGGTCAATGACAAGACCTAGCGTACCAGCAATCCTTGATGATGCAACAACTTATGAAAAATCGGTGGAAGCTGAGCTGGCGAGGAGCTTCTTAGCCTTCCCATAAACTGCTCTGGATTGCCAGGAATTGGCACTCACGGGCTGACTGGACGAGCCAGGCGCCTTTCGTAATCTATATGGAGAGAGGGTTCCGGGTCTGGGAGAGGCGGAGTGCTTTCCGCTAGGATCAGTGATCAGTCAGGATGGGTTTGAGGAGTGGCTTGAGAATTTTTGGCATTTTCTGACACACGGCGCTTGGCCTGTTGGATTCGGTCTTCGTAGGCTGGATTGGCCATGCCCTGCTCGCGGAAGCGCTGGAGCAATTTTTCATTGGAGGGGTCAAGTTCCAGCGAATGGAGCCAGGCATCACGAGCATCCGTCATCTTACGCTGCTTCATGTAGACTTCGCCAAGATGCTCATAGATCACGGGGTCATCGCCGACGAGTGAGACGGCTCGCTTGATTTCGGCAAGGGCTTCAGAGAGCAACCCTGATTTATAGAACGCCCACCCAAGACTATCCACGTAGTATCCATTTTCCGGTTTCAGCGCCACCGCTCGCTTGGTAAGGGACAATGCCTCTTCGATCTTCATGTCTCGCTCCGCGTAACTATACCCGAGATAGTTCAAGGCATCCGCATGATGGGGGTCGAGTGACAGCGCAGTTTCCATGGCGCGCTCTACTTCATCAAACCGATTTAGTTTGTCGTAGGCTGTGCCAAGATTAAAATGGAGATCCGCGTTCTTGGGGTTATGCCGAATCCCCTCTTGAAACGCTTCCGAAGCCTTCTCGAATTGCTCACTTTGTAGATGAGCTAAACCCAATACGATGTGTGGCTCAGGCTGTTTTGGCATCAGACGAACAGCTTCGTCCAGGTGCGTGACCGCGTCAGGAAACTGTTTGAGGCGATAGAGCAGGACGCCGAGGTGAATGTGGCTGTCGGCAAATCTTGGATCCAAGTGGAGATTGTAGCGATAGGTCTCTATCGCTTTGGGAAAGTCTTTGGTCTCTTCGTACAGGTACCCCAGGTAATCACGCACTTTTAATTCAGCTGGTTTAGCCTTCAAAATGTCGGTCAATTGAGCGATCGCCTTTGAAAAGTCTTTCTTCTCCCCATAGATCAGCGCCATCCGTAATTGAGCATCCAAATCACCGGGGTTGTCTTCCAGCATGTGTTCCAACTCTGCAAGACCACCGGCATAGTCTTTGGTCGCAATATACAATTGGATCAGGTGCTGACGAACTTCTCGGTTTCTCGGATTCACTTGATGGAGGTAACGTTTCAGAATGGTAATGGCTTTGTCTTTCTCTTGGCGCGATTCATAGACTGAAGCTTGAGCCAGATAGGCCGGCTCGAATGACGGGTTCACGCTAATGGCACGATCGAAGCTGGACAAGGCTTGCTCCATATTCCCTGCTTCAATGGAAATACGACCTAAGTAGTAGTAGCCGATCGGCGAGTCTGTGGCATATTGCAAGCCTTTCTTGACCACTTGTTCCGATTCGGCGATTCGTTTTTGATTCAGTAAGATCAGGCTCTTTGGAAAGTACGATTCGCCACGCGCCGGATCGATCGCGATTGCTTTATCCAATAACGCGATGGCACTCTCGGATTTCCCCGCACTGGCGAGAATGCCGGCCATCTGCGTCAATAGCTGAGGCTCGTGTCCCGTTCCCTGTCCAACGTCCTCGGCATACTGAACGGCTTGAGTCATATCACCCAGCGCAAAGTGCAGGGCTGCCAGGCGCGATTTGACTTCCTGTGATTTGGGATCGGCTATTAGTGCAGCCTGGTACTCCTTCAAGGCTGTCTCAAGATCTTGGGCCAGCTCGGCTTGGTGTCCCATCATGAAATGATAGGTGGCATCAGATTCTGGGGCGGCTTGTGGCGGTTGTTGTGCCGTCGGGGGAGGTGGCGGTGCCGTCTTTTGGGGCTGAGTCGCCGTCGCGCAAGCCACAAGGACACAGGGAAGAAAGAGGATGGTCAGTTTTATCGCGAGGACTGTGAGGTCATGACCAGAAGATCGTCTGTTCCAAACCATGTGGGGTGCACCTACAGGCGTTTGTTCGGATGTGGGCTAAAGGGGGAACACTAAAGATTATACCGACTGTTGGAACGTTGCGCAAACCAGGGTTAGGATTCGCGTAGATCAAGGCTTTCAAATTTGGCAAAGCGGTCCTGGAAAAACAATTCTCGTTTTCCGATGGGCCCATTACGATGTTTACTCACGATGATATCGGCGATTCCCTTGCGTTCAGAATTCTGGTCGTAGACATCTTCCCGGTAGATAAACATGACGACATCGGCATCTTGTTCAATAGCTCCACTCTCCCGGAGATCTGCCAGCATGGGGATCGGAGGCTTGCGTGCCTCCACGGCCCGGCTCAACTGCGAGAGGGCGACTACCGGCACATTGAGTTCCTTGGCCAACGCTTTCAACGAGCGGGAGATATCGGAGATTTCCTGCTGGCGAGATTCAGAATCGCTGCGGCCTTGCATGAGTTGCAAATAATCCACGATGAGCAAATCGAGCCCTTTTTCAGCCTTGAGTCGGCGAGCCTTGCCTCGCATCTGTTGCACGGTAATCCCACCGGTATCGTCGATAAAGATCGGTGCTTGCTCCAACCGTCCCGCGGCTTCTGCCAAGCGCCACCAATCTTCTTTTTGAAGCTTTCCTGTTCGTAGCGCGTGTGAATCCACTCGCGCTTCGGAGCTGAGCATACGCAGCACGATCTGCGGCTTGGACATTTCCAGACTGAAAATGCCGACGACGGTATTGGCATGGATAGCGGCATGGGTGGCAAACCCTAATGCTAGGCTCGTCTTCCCCATGCTGGGGCGTCCGGCCACCACCACCAAGTCGGAAGCTTGAAGCCCGGCCGTAATATCGTCAAGGTCATAGTAGCCGGTCGGGACACCCGTGACGTGTTCTTTTCGTTTTGACAGCTTATCGATGACATCCAGACTCTCTTTGATGACTTGACTGATCGGACTGAACGCACGATCGAGTTTGCCTTGCGCGATGCTAAAGACCGATCGTTCGGCAAAATCGAGAAGGTCGTCGATAGAGGCGGTCCCTTCATACCCCCTGGTCAATACTTCCGTTGAGGTGCTAATCAGCTGACGAGCCACTGCCTTATCGCGGACGATCTTGCAGTGGTATCGAATGTTGGCCGAACTTGGAACAATCTGGACAAGTTCAGCGAGATAGGAGGCGCCTCCGATCGCCTCCAGCTCACCGCGTGACTTCAGCCGTTCGGTCAACGTAATTTGATCGATCACTTCGCCGGTGTCAGACAATTCCAGCATGGCTTGGTAGATTCGTTTGTGAGCCGTCCGATAGAAATCTTCATCGACGAGCAGTTCCATTGCTTTCGGCATCGCTGCGTTATCGAGGAGGATGGCGCCAAGCACAGACTGTTCTGCCTCCAGATTCTGTGGCGGAAGCTTTGGTTGAGAGAGATCAACCATGCCGGCAGATTTCATAACAGCCCTTTTCGGTCAGTGCGTAGGTTCGCCATAAGATCACTCATCGACATCGTTTTCTTGTGAAGGGGAGAAGGGCGGGCTCTCCCATCACCCATCTGTTGGCGGGATAGTACGACAACGTCCCCACGATTCAGTTGGTCCGCTCCCACCACGATGGTGGTAGGGATTTCGGCTTCGAGTCCAGCATCGGCGGCCGCACGGACTAGATCTTGGCCCGATGCTGTCACGGTTCGTTGAATCACACGAACAGCCGCCTGGCGTAGTTGTTGGGTGACAGATACGAGTTCCTTCGTCATCGTCACAGGACCGACCACGAGGACCGCTGACGTCATCGTCCGGGCAGTGTCGACGAGGTTCAGCCCACGGAAAAGCCGATCAACGTTGAGCGCAAAGCCAGTCGATGGAATGTCACGACCAAAGCGTCCGATCAAGTGGTCGTAGCGCCCACCACCGCCTAGCTCTATCCCAATCCCGTCTGTGAAGACATCAAAGACAATCCCATCGTAATAATCGAATCCTCTGAACTCTCCTAAGTCCAGTAGCAGGACATCCTGGAACCCCATCGAGCAGAGTAACTCATAGACCTGAGCCAATCTGTCCAATGCTTGGACGAGTGGTTGTTCGCCTCTGGCCAAAGCTCGCCCTTTTGAGAGGACCTCCGCTTTTCCGCATAGCTCCAGTGCATCCAAAATTGCCTGCGCGAATCGCTTGCCGACTCGCTCCCGTTCGAGAATTTCCCTCAGCCAGGGAAAATCCTTTCTGGCCGCTGCCTGCTCCGCCAGCTTTTGGCCTTCCGCAGATAGTCCAGTACGCACCAGAAGTCCTTTGAAAAACCCAACGTGTCCGAGTGAAATTTTGAACGAAGGTAATCCGACCTGCCGTAGGCTTTCGATCATCAGCATAATGATCTCACAATCGGCGGATAGGTCATCAGCTCCGATCAGTTCCGCTCCGACTTGAAAGAGTTCACGATCACGGCCGACATGTTCTGGCTCGTAGCGAAAGACGGTTGCCCGGTACGATAAGCGCAACGGCAAGCGAGCGCCTAGCATGCCCATTGCAACCGTTCGTGCGATTTGTGCTGTGACGTCGGGTCGCAGTAGCAGAATACGGCCAGTGGTCCGATCAACGATCTTGTAGGAGTTTTCTAGCAGTGCAGGCTCAAGGCCTGGCGCAAGGACGTCAAAATATTCCAACGTCGGGAGGATGATTTCGTCGTATCCATAACGATAGCAGTATCTGAGCAGCTCGGACTCGAGTTGCCTGACGTGGCGGGCAGCCTCCGGCAGGATGGTAGCCATTCCCACAGGAACCAATGAGTGCTCACGCCACGGAGTAAGCTCCCCCGAAGAAAGACGACGCGTCGGAGCAGAGGCCATAGTTACTCGATGTTGAGCTGATTATGAGAAGTTTGCAATCTTAACGGACAGAATATTTGAGCTCGAGCGGATTTGGTCCAATGCTGACGATGGAAATTCCGTATCGGAGCCGATAATCAGCAAGGCATCCCCTCCTCGCTTCTCCAATGCGCACTGCATCCGAAGGATGTTAATGCCCTGATCCCCTAAGACTTTTCCAACCATCCCAATCACACCCGGACGATCGACGTTGTGTATGAACAACATGTGTCCTTCCGGTACGACTTCCACCTTGAATTGGTCGATCTCTGTGATTCGGGCCTCTTTCTTGTGATAGAGCGTCCCCGCGACCTGGTGTGACAGTTTGCCGGCTTCAACCCGAACGCGTATGAGACTCGTGAAATCTCCTGCATCCGTGCTCTTAATTTCTTTGACTTCGATGCCTCGCTCCTTTGCGACGAGCGGGGCGTTCACATAATTTACCGGGTGCTGCATGATTGGATTGAGCAAGCCTTTTAAGACAGCGATGGTCAAGGGCGCGATCGAGAGTGTGGCAACTTCCCCGCTGTATTCCACGACAACTCGTTCAGTTCCCGCTTGAACGAGTTGCGTCTGAAGGGAACCCAGTTTTTCGGCCAGTGTGAGAAAGGGTTGGAGTCGAGGCAACAATTCCGGAGCGACCGAAGGAATATTGACGGCACCTTTCGCGACACCTTTGGTAAAGTAGTCGACTATCTGCTCCGCGATGCCAATCGCGACATTTTCTTGGGCTTCAGTCGTTTGTGCTCCGATGTGGGGAGTGCAGATGAAGTTGTCCAACGCCAGCAGCGGATTGTCCTGCTGGACAGGTTCTTCTTCAAAGACGTCAAAGGCGGCGGCGCCCACACATTTGGTTTTCAAGGCTTCACACAAGTCGTTTTCATTGATGATGCCCCCCCGAGCGCAGTTCGCGATCAGTACCCCAGGTTTCATCTTAGCAATCGCCTGCGCATTGATGATCCCACGTGTTTCTGGGGTGAGCGGAGTATGAACTGAAATGATGTCCGCACGGCGGAAGAGCTCGTCGAGGTCCACCATCGTCACGCCCATCCGCTCGGCTCGTTCAGGGGCCAGATAAGGGTCGAACGCGACGACACTCATGCCGATGCCCTGGGCCATCTTGGTCAGGTGGCTGCCGATCTGCCCGGCGCCGATAATGCCCAGCACCTTATTGTAGAGCTCGACCCCCATGAATTTATCTTTTTCCCATTTCCCTGATTTGACGGAAGCGGTCGCCTGTGGGATACGTCGGCTCATGGCACAGATCATCGACATCGTATGCTCAGCAGTGGTGACCGTATTGCCGCCCGGGGTATTCATCACGACGATGCCTCGGCGTGTAGCCGCCGGTGTATCAACGTTGTCCAGGCCTGATCCAGCTCGCCCGACGACCTTGAGTTTGTCTGCGGCGGCAATGAGTTCCGCTGTGACCTTCGTACCGGATCGCACGATCAAACCGTCGGCGTCCTTGATCTCTTTGAAGAGCTCCTCCTTCGGCATTTTTGATTTCACCACCACTGTGAATCCTGCCTTTTCGAGCGCCTCTACTCCTTGCTTCGACAAACTGTCGCTAATCAAAATCTTCATGCCTGCTGCGGTCATGTCATCCTCGCCGTGGTTACTTTGCCAATAAGATTTCCTGGGCTTTCCCGACGCCACTCCCCAGTGTGACCGGATGCCCGAGCCCTTTCAATACCATCTCAGTTGCGGCTAAGGCCGTGATGACATCAAAGGAGTCAGCATAGCCCATGTGAGAGAGCCGGAAGATCTTTCCCTTAAGGTGGTCCTGGCCGCCGGCTGCCGTCATACCGTACTGCACACGGAGGTTCTTATAGATGGCCTGCCCGTCGACTCCATCCGGTGCACACACGGCCGTCAGGGCATCGCTGGGAGATTCTTTTGGAAATAGAGTCATTCCGGCGGCCTTCACACCTTCGCGCATGGCTTGAGCCAACCGACCTTGCCGGGCAAACATGTTGTCGAGCCCCTCCGCCTTCATCATCCGAAAGACTTCCTGGAGGCCGATGATGAGCGAAACGGTTGGGGTATATGCGGTTTGGTTCTTTATCTGACTTTCACGTTCTTTCTTGAAGTTGAAATAGAAAGCCGCGTTCTTGGCTTTGTCGGCCAGGGCCCAGGCCTTCTCACTGACACTGACAAATGCCATGCCGGGAGGGAGCATCAAAGCTTTTTGGGAACCGGTAATCACGACGTCTAGGCCCCATGCATCTGTCTTAATATCGAATACGCCTAACGCGGTAATGGCATCGACGACCAAAATGGTATTCTCATAACCCTTGAGAATCTCTCCCAGGGCCTTCACGTCATGGGACACTCCAGTCGACGTCTCACTGGCCTGTACATACACAGCTTTGATCGACGGATCTTTCTTGAGGGCATCAGCGACCTGTTGTGGATTGACCGCATGTCCCCATTCGACCTTGATCTCGGTTGACTGTACTCCAAAGGTCTTACAGAGCTTGCCCCAGCGCTCTCCAAATTTTCCTCCGTTGACATAGAGCGCTTTGTCTCCGGGTGATAAGAAGTTTGAAACCGAGCCTTCCATTCCTCCCGTTCCTGAAGCCGCCAACATCAGGACATCGTTCCGTGTTTGAAACAGCCATTTGAGTCCCTCACGGACCTCAGCGAAAATCGGGTCGAACTCGGGTGCGCGATGATGGATCATCGGCCGAGCCATCGCCAGTAAGACCTCAGGTGGTACAGGCGTGGGGCCAGGGGCCAAGAGGTAGCGCTTCAGCATCGATCAATCCTCCTCACAAAGTAACCATGTAAATCTGATGGGATAAGCCGTTTGGAGAGGCAGCACGCTACCATTTGCGCTGGGAGACTGTCAAGAAATCGAACCGCTGAACTGCCGACGCGGTCAGGACTTTCGCTGTTTTCATCACAGGTTTCCATCTGTGAGACATCGTCGGTTGACGCCATGCAGTTCTCTGCAACCTCGGCTACGAGAATGGCGCGTGGTAACAATTTGCCTACTCCAATTCCTTGACAAGTTAGCGCTGGATCGATAGGCTCATCTCTGATGCTTTCCATGGTGCTGAACCGACGATACCTTCTCTGGGGTGTGAGCGCGAGAATTGTGGTGATTCTGGCGATGTGTGCTGCTGTCATTATTGCTCCATCCAAAAGTTGGGCTGAGGAGACGGCTTCGGTTGTACCGAAAGTTGTTCCTCTAGAGCCCCCTTCAGAGTTCCCTTCAGAGACGACTTCGGCAGAGGCGACGCCTCCTGAAGAAACAGAAGCTACACAAGAGAGCGAAGATGTTGACCCTAACCTGGTCCCCTTGGAACCAGAGCTGGAACCAGAGCTGACGGCCTCACCAACTGATGCGCCCAAAGAGGAATCAGTTGAGCCAGTTGAGAGTGCTGAGAGTAAGGAAAGTCAAGGCACCGCGTATAACATTCCGATCGTCATTGATCAGACCGTCCAAAGCCACATTCGTTTCTTTAACACGTCAATTCGAGACCGATTTGAACAGTGGCTTCTGCGGCTCAATCGCTATCGCCCGTTGGTTGAAGATATCTTCGCTGAGTTCGACCTTCCTAGCGACCTTGTGCATCTGTCCCTTGTCGAAAGTGGGTTCAACCCCTATGCCTACTCTCGCGCAAAAGCGACTGGGCCATGGCAGTTTATGAAAGGAACTGGAAAGATCTACGGGTTGCGCATTGATCATTACGTGGACGAACGGCGAGACCCCATTAAGTCCACGATTGCAGCAGCGCGCTATCTAAGGGACTTGTATGACCTTTTTGGGACGTGGCCCTTGGCGATGGCAGCGTATAACGCAGGGGAAGGCAAGGTACAGCGCGCACTCACTAAGGCCCAGGCGGAATCGTTTTCAGAGATTTCGAGAACGAAACTGATTCGAGGGGAGACCAAGCAATATGTCCCACGCATCATGGCTGCCACGATTATTGCGCGGAACCTCGAGCAGTACGGATTCAACCAAGTACCGGTCGCTCCTCATGAGTTTGAGGAGGTTGTCGTGACACGCCCGTTACACTTCCGGGCCATCTCCAACGCAACGGGTATTCCATACAGCGAACTTCGATTCCTGAATCCTGAACTTCGTCGGGATGCGACACCTCCCGACGATGCAGCCTATCATTTGAAAGTTCCGGTCGGTGCGAGCGCCAAAGTGTTAAAGTTGCTCGATCGAGTTCCAACCTACAAGTTCCCTGCCCAGCAGATTCAGGTCCGGCAAACTCGGCAAGCTCGCCCTGCTCGACAGGGCAAGGCTGGCTCTTCTGGCTGGTATCGAGTTCAGGGGGGAGATACGCTTGAGAAGATCTCCCGCCGGTTCGGTATTCCCATTCGGACCCTCAAGGCCCGCAACAACCTTACCAGTAGCCTCATTAGAGCTGGTGACCTTCTTGATATCACCCGATAGCAGATGGTAATCATGAAGCGGGTGTGAGGGCGGCTGTCGTCCGTCCTGCGTCTGCCCGCCCGAAGAGAGCACCCTATGGCTTGGAGGGTGCTGACGGATTAGGAGCTACAGTGGGTGTGGCGGGCTCTGAAGATTTCTTTGCCTCTAGAACTTTCACGCGTACCGCAGCTTCGCTCGTCAAAGGAGAATCAGGGTATGTTTTGATCAGATCTTGATAATGCTTGAGTGCCTCGTCGGGCTTTGAACGGTTTTCTTCCAGCCTTGCCAGTTCAAAAATCGCATAGTCACGGTTCAGTGCCCCTGGGATCTCAAGTATCGCCGAGTAGGTCTTGGCGGCTTGGTCAACGTCCCCTTTTAAGAGGTATGTGTACCCTAGTTTTTGATGGACAAGGCCGAGGAGCGAAACATTTGATCCGTACGTAGAAATAAACCGTTTATAAGATTCAATCGCCGAGTCGAGGTTGTTAGACTGAAGGAAGGCATTTCCGAGACTAAATTGTGCCAGCGGGGCCGTCGGCGTTCTCGGATACTCTTCCAACACCCGCGTGTAGAGCGCAATTGCTTCATTCAGATTGGCTTCCGCTTTCTTCGGATCATTACCCGGTCGAGTAAAGAGATGCAGCGTGGCCTCCCGTTCGAGTTCTTGGGCCTTGCTGGCATTTTGCGCGTCATACCAAAAGACCCCCCATATTCCCCCAGCCGTTAACAACAGGAGAATGAATCCTACGATGATAGACCATCGATAGGGCTTCAGTCCGAGCACCCAGTGCTCAAGTCCACTCACAAGATGGGCTTCATCAACCGGTAACGTTCGAGGGGGTACTTTAATTCGGTAAGACATGAGGATCTATCACATCATTTAGAATAGTTAATAACCGACTTTCTGCTGCTGAACCGTTGCTTTATACTAGGGATGAATTTCCATTGTCAATGCGACCGGTCCGGCACGCGGATAAGTAGCACATACTGGAATGTCACCTCATGGTCGGGATCAACGTATTTCGAGAAAAACTGCAACAGCTCTCTGCCCGGTCATTGCTTAGAGCACTGGCACCATTGGAGTCGGCTACCGGAGCGACTATCCAATATGGAGGACGTGAGGTCATCCTACTTTCCTCCAATGATTACCTTGGCCTCTCAAACCATCCTGAGGTCGTGCGCGCCGCGATCACGGCGACGGAACGGTACGGCGTGGGGTCCGGCGCTTCACGCTTGGTCAGCGGGACGTTACCTCCCCATATGCAGCTGGAGACGACTCTTGCGAGGTTTAAAGGAACCGAAGCCGCCCTGCTGTTTGGGGCTGGTTATTTAGCGAACCTTGGAATTATTCCGACCCTCATTGGGAGTGGCGGTCTTATCCTGGCCGATCGATTGTGCCATGCCAGCGTGATCGATGCCTGTCGATTGAGCCAGGCAGACTTTCGAGTTTTTCACCATGGCGACTGCCATCATGTTGAGTCGTTACTTCGACGCCGTACGACGGATCGCCCCACGCTCATCATCACCGAAGGGGTATTCAGTATGGATGGCGATCTTGCCCCTTTGCCTGACCTGGTCTCGCTTGCCGAACGATATGGGGCAACGGTGTATGTCGATGACGCGCATGGAACCGGCATTATGGGAGCAACCGGCCGAGGCACTGTTGAGCACTTTGGTTTGGAGCGCCGGATCCCCTTTCATATGGGCACACTGAGCAAGGCCCTAGGCAGCCATGGCGCGTTCCTTGTGGGACCGCATGATCTCGTTCAATACATGATCAACGTAACCCGTCCGTTTATCTTTGCAACCGCGCTTCCGCCCGCAGTCGCCGCTGCCTCGTCGGCCGCAATAACAGTCATTAATCAGGAACCAGAACGTCGGGCTCGGTTGTGGTCGAATCGACAACGCTTCTTCGATGGGCTGAAGACCCTCGGTTGTCGTCTTACGCCGACCGACAGTCCCATTCTACCGGTTCTGATTGGTGATGCCGCTGCTGCATCAATATTTGCAGAACGCCTACTCGCTCTTGGAGTGTATGCCACAGCCATTCGCCCACCGACGGTTCCTGATGGAACAAGTCGGATCCGCCTCACCGTGACATCGGAGCACACAACCGATCAGATCAACGAGGCCCTCAACGCGCTCCGTATCGCGATTCGTGAAACCGGTCTTGTCTAATTCTCACTGCGATGGTTCGCATCTTCTTCCTATTTTCTTGCTTTCCCGATTCGCTATGGCATGATGCCCAGGAGACATTCGCCTCACGTACAACCCATAACACTAGAGGATCACGGGCGATGGATATATCCAAGCTGCTCACGTTTTCCGTTAAAGAGGGTGCCTCCGATTGTCATATCAGCGCCAGTGAGCCCCCGATGATTCGCATCCACGGGGATCTGAAAAAGCTCGATCACCCTCCCCTGACTCCCGATGAAACGCACGCCCTTATCTATGACATGATGAACGATTCGCAACGAAAAAACTTCGAGGAAAAACGAGAATGCGACTTCTCCTTCGAGCTCGGGGATATCGCCCGTTTCCGGGTCAACGTGTTCGTTCAGCAGCGAGGGCTGGGAGCGGTGTTTCGGAATATTCCGACCACCATCCTTCCGCTCGAAAAGTTGGGGATGCCGCCCATTCTGCGGCAACTGTGCGATAAGGAAAAGGGGTTGATTCTCGTGACGGGACCGACCGGTTCCGGAAAGTCTACCACCCTTGCTGCGATGGTGGACTACCTGAATAGCACGTTTGAGGGCCACATCATCACCATCGAAGATCCGATCGAGTTCGTCCATAAATCCAAAAAATGCTTGGTCAATCAACGGGAGCTTGGTGTCCACACGTTATCTTTCGCCAATGCTCTGAAGTCGGCGCTCCGCGAAGATCCTGACATTGTGCTCGTGGGCGAAATGCGGGATCTTGAAACGATCCAACTGGCTTTGACTGCTGCGGAAACCGGACACCTAGTCTTTGGGACGCTCCATACGTCGAGCGCTCCCAAGACGATCGACCGTATCATCGATGCATTTCCTCCGGCGCAGCAAGCCCAAATTCGGACTCAGCTTTCAGAAGCGTTGGAAGCTGTGCTCACACAAACACTGTTAAAGAAAAAGACCGGTGGACGTGTCGCGGCCTTGGAAATCATGGTTGCGACCACAGCCGTCCGAAATCTCATTCGCGAGGCGAAGCTGCATCAAATTCCAGGAATTATGCAGGCCAGCCAAAAAGACGGCATGCAAACGATGGATATGGCGTTGCTTGACCTTGCGACACGTGGCGTTGTGCATAAAGCTGAAGCACAATCGCGTAGCATGAATCCCAACCTGTTCGGGACACCGGTGGCAGGAGCTGCGTAGAAGCAGGTACACAGGCGGAGTATGACCATGGATGTCCGAAGTCTCCTCAAGGTCATGGTGGATCAAGAATCGTCGGACTTGTATTTAACCGTCGATGCTCCACCGATTTACCGGATTCATGGGGTCACGCAGCAAACCGATGCCCCGCCGGTTACCAATGAACAACTCGAGGCGCTGGCACTGGCGCTCATGCGAGGGCAGCAGCGGAACGAGTTCGAAGAAAAGATGGAGATGAACCTTGCGCTCTACTACAAAGAGTTGGGGCGTTTCCGCGTGAACATCTTCAGGCAAAAAGGCAATGTCGGACTAGTCTTCCGCCATATCAAAGCCGAGATTCAGACCGTCGAGCAATTACAGCTTCCTCCGATCATCAAAGATATTGCGATGACCAAGCGCGGTCTGGTGCTGGTGGTGGGTGCGACCGGTTCCGGTAAATCTACCTCACTGGCGGCCATGATCGATCATCGCAACACCATCCATCAGGGGCATATCATTACCGTAGAGGACCCGATCGAGTTCGTCCATCAACACAAGAAGTCCATCATCACGCAACGCGAAGTCGGTTTCGACACCTTGACCTTCCAGAATGCGCTCAAGAACACTCTCCGGCAAGCACCGGATGTGATTCTGATCGGTGAGGTGCGCGATACGGAAACGATGGAAGCCGCGATTACCTTTGCCGAAACCGGGCACCTCTGCATCGGGACGCTCCACTCGAATAACGCGAACCAAGCGATCGAACGGATCATGAACTTTTTCCCGGTCGAGCGCCATGCTCAGATCTATTTGCAACTTTCGTTGAATTTGCGCGCCATCATTTCCCAACGACTTATCCCATCAGTTGACGGCAGGCGAGTGCCCGCGTTGGAGATCATGTTGGATACGCCGCGGATCAAGGACCTCATCAAGAAGGCCGAAGTCGATATCTTGAAGGAGGCCATGGAACAGGGTGTGGACGAGGGTTGTCAAACCTTCGATTACGTGTTGTTTCAATTGTATAAGGCGAACAAGATTACACTGGAGCAGGCGCTGATCAACGCAGATAGCGCGAACAATCTTCGCCTTAAAATCAAACTTGAAGGACTCAAAGGCGACGACGCGGTGAACGCGTTGCTCGACAAGCAGATGGGAGCGCAGGAAACAGACGCCTTTAAGATTCAGAGCGCTGGTTCTGGGAACGTCACTCCGATACGCAAGCGATAGTTCTCGCCCGCCGAATTGTCAGGAAGACAGATCAGCCTCAGTTTGGCGTTCAAGATACGCCGCGATCTTTTCAAGTGCCAGCGCACTCAGCCTCGATCCATACCAACTCGGCATCGTATGTTCCGGGTACCCGTGGGCTACAAATTGCTGCGGCTCCAGCACAGACTCGACAATGTAATCGTGCACGGACTTGGCATTCCCCTGATATGTGGGATCGTTGAGTCGCTCTAGGCCGGTGGTGCCGAGTACTAAGGGAGGACCCACTCGACCGTTGGCACCAGGTATTCCAGGAATGATATGGCAGACCGCACAACCAGCTCGAGTAAAAATATCGACGATGGGTTCATCACCCGTAACCAACGGAATCGTTTCCGGTGTGAGAGTGGGAGGCGCTCGGTGACTGGGGGTTTGTTTGGAGACTCGAGGCTCACGAAGTGCCCAGGCAGCCGATAGCGCGATCAGCCCGATGGCCATCCAGACAACGAGCCAGTCCCGTGTGCGCATACTGGGGTTTGAGGCGAGGGGAACGCGTAAGTCGTACGCTCTTCCTCAGGCGCCCATTTTCCCTTGAACTAATTTCATGAGCTGATCAAGCCCACCCGCTTCAACCTTCCCGTTGGGTGTCAGCTTGTCGATAAGATCCGGAAGGAGGCCGGCGAGTTGTGAGCTCGCTGCGCCAGCGGATAGTCCTGCTTTCCCGGCAAGTTGGTTGAGGAGATCACCTCCTAGGCCCTGTTCAATCTGGCTTGGCGTGGCCGGCAGGTTTTGCCCTGTGCTCACCCATGAGTTAACGAGTTCGCCGAGCCCGTTCTTCTGGAACGCCTGGACGACGCCAGTCAGGCCCCCAATCGCATTGTCCTTCCCAAGGAGACCAATTATGGCCTGTACGAGCGGATTCTGAGCGCGTTGGCCTCCCATCATTCCACCCACTGCTTGCCCCAATTGATCCATCAATCCCATGATCAGCTCCTTCTTGTGGACGTGAGGTTATGTCGGACCTTCAGTGTCGTACTGCATTTCCTTAAGGCATCTACCA
>CAZJOQ010000010.1:0-36549 GCA_964547625.1 uncultured Nitrospira sp. | reverse complement strand
ACCGCCGGAGCGATATCCGGAATATCGCCATCATCGCTCACGTTGACCACGGCAAAACAACCCTGGTCGATGCCGTACTCCGTCAAACCCATGTCCATCGCAAGATTGACGATATGGGCGAACGCATCATGGACTCGATGGACCAGGAGCGGGAGCGCGGGATCACGATCCGCGCGAAGAACGCCAGCGTCATCTACAACGGCGTGAAGATCAATATCGTCGACACACCGGGCCATGCCGATTTCGGCGGTGAAGTGGAACGCACACTCCGCATGGTGGATGGGGTGTTGATATTGGTCGATGCAAAAGAAGGCCCCATGCCGCAAACGACGTTCGTGTTGCGGAAAGCCTTGGCGCTCGGACACAAAGCCATCGTCGTGATCAACAAGATCGATCGGCCGGATGCGGTCGTCGACGACGTCGTCAACCGCACCTTCGACCTCTTTGTCCACCTGGGGGCGACGGACGAACAACTCGATTTTCCCATTGTCTACACGTCGGCGATCAAAGGGATCGCCACGCTCGATGTCAACAAGCCGGGAACCGATATCGTCCCGCTGCTCGATACCGTACTGGAGAAAATTCCTGCTCCAGCCATTTATGCCGACGCCCCGCTCCAAATCCTCGTCCTGGCTCTCGTGCAAGATCCCTATAAAGGCAAGATGGGGATCGGCAAGATTCAGTCGGGTTCCATTGCCCGGCGGCAGAATGTCATGGTGCTCGGCAAGAACGGCACACAGATCCCCGGCAAGGTATCCGACCTCGCAGTGTATTCGGGCCTCGAACGGGCCGACAGCGAACAAGCTGCGGCTGGCGAAATCGTCGCGGTCGCGGGACTCGATGAAGTGAGCATCGGCGATACCATCGCCGATGCCGACAAGCCGGTTGCCCTCCCGCGCGTGACCATCGATGAACCGACGGTTCAGATGACATTTTCCGTGAATAACAGCCCTTTCGCCGGGCGGGAGGGGAAGTTCCTGACATCACGCCATTTGCGCGAGCGCCTCTTTAAGGAACTCGAGACCAACGTGTCGCTCCGCGTGAATGAGACTGACAGCGCGGATCGTTTCCTCGTGGCAGGCCGGGGCGAACTCCACCTTTCTGTGTTGATCGAACAAATGCGACGGGAAGGATACGAGCTGCAAGTCTCGCAACCGGAAGTCATCCTCCATCGTGAGGGCGGCGCCGTCATGGAGCCGTACGAGGAGTTGACCATCCAGGTGCCGGAGACCTATCAAGGCACGGTGATCGAGGAAATCGGGAAGCGCCGCGGTGAAATGCGCCACATGCGGCTCATTCATTCCGATGTCGGCACCAGTGAAATGCACCTCGAATACCATATCCCAACCCGTGGCATCATGGGGCTGAAGAACGTGCTGCTGGCAAAGACCCGAGGAACCGTCATCATGCACCATGTCTTCACGGCGTACGAACCGGCCGAGGAACGGGACTTGATCGTGGCCCCGCACGGTTCATTGGTCGCCTACGAAGATGGTCTGAGCACAGGGTATGCCATCTTCATGACTCAGGAACGTGGCGCCATGTTCATTGGTCCAGGCGTCGAGGTTTACCGAGGAATGGTCGTGGGCCAAAACAGCCGGGATGAAGACCTCGATGTGAATGTCTGCAAAGAAAAGCACCTATCCAATATGCGGGCATCAGGTTCTGACGAAGCCTTGGTTCTCACCCCTCCACGCGAAATGACGCTGGAGTTCGCGTTGGAATACATCGGAGCTGATGAGCTGGTCGAGGTCACGCCACAAAACCTCCGTCTCCGAAAGCGCCTATTGAACCCGGACGACCGCCGAAAGGCACGAAAAGCCGGAAAATGATTCTGAGACGATTTTCAGCATGAGAATTCGAAAGAAAGCTCCCAAGCCGTCCGCCAAACGCCCACCTCTCTACTTTCTCGGCTATCGGGGTACGGCTCCTACGACCGATGAGGTCAAAGCAACCTATGACCGCGAGTACGGTGGTCCTCTGGTCATCCGTCATGAAGAGGAGTCGCCTGAATCCTGGCAGGCCACACATGGGCCCTGGTCGGCCCATGTGGTGATGCCATTGCCGATGAGTCATGTCGCTGAGGTCATGAAACAGCTGGCCTGGGAACACGAGATCATGGGTGCTGTGGCCCCATCTCTTGCCTCTCCCCGGGACATGCCGGATGTCGTCCTGCTTGCGGCACGCCTTGCTCGTTGTTTGACCCTATTGTCACAGGGTACGGCGTATGATGTCATCATGCAAGCGTACATTAATCCGTCGGACTGGCAGCAGTGCGCACTCGCAAGTTTTGTCTTGGACGACCATCTGTCTATCGTGCATGACGACGCGGCACACGACGATCTAGTGTGGTCGTACTCGTTGGGATTGAGCAAGTTCGGACTGGATGAGATTGAGCTATTCACAAATAAGGGACTCTCCGACAGCACTGCCAAAGAAATCCTTCTGGCATCAGCCGGCGAGTTACTGCGGGTGGGACATTCTCTGAAAGTTGGAACATCGCTCGATCTTCCTCAGCTTGGTCACTCGGTTCAAATCAGGAACTATCGGACTGCGGCACCTGCCGGACGGATGTTGGGATTCCGAGAGCTGAGAAATTTCTGATTTCCTTGTCTACTCAACGTGTTATCATCCCGAAACCTGCGTCGCACCTTCATAGGCTGTTGACAAGCTTTAAAAACACAGGTTACAAAGTTTAAGCGTATTAGGCAGTGGGGTCCTTCCGACTCGAGACCTCAGTACAGCAATTACCCATACAGTTCCATAAGGAGGTTTGTGATGAGCGACGTAGCACCGGAAATCAAGGCGGGCGATACGGCACCGGACTTCAACCTGAAGGATCAAGACCAGAAGGACGTGAAGTTGAGCGACTACAAAGGCAAGAAAAACGTGGTGCTCTGCTTCTATCCGCTGGATTGGAGCCCTGTCTGCCAGGGCGAGAACAAGTGCTTGACTGATGACTTCCCCAAGTTTCAGTCCGCGAACGCCGAGCTGTTCGGCGTCAGCTGCGACAGCTTCTTCTCGCACAAAGCATGGGCGGACTCCCTGGAGCTGAAGCACCGCCTGCTGTCGGACGTGCACCGGACGACCGCGAAGTCCTATGGTCTCTATTTCGAGCCGCTCAACTGCTCCAAGCGCGCGACCGTCATCGTCGATAAGAACGGCAAGGTCGCCTATGTGAAGGTGCAGGAGATCAAGACTGCGCGCGAGGATAAAGAGATTCTCGATGCGCTTTCAACGCTGAACTAATTCGTGCTGAGCGTTGAGTGCTGAGCCGAGAGGATTGAACCTTTCCACCTCAGCACTCAGCACTCGGAACCCAACGCTCATGAGCACAGTCCTCGACGTCAGCGACGCCAATTACAAAGAATTCACCGACAGCACCGGTGCGGTCGTCGTGTACGGGTTGGCTACCTGCGAACCATGCAAGGTCTACGACCCGATACTCGAAGAAGTGGCTGCAAAGTTTCCCGAGCTGAAGGTTGGGAAGGCCAAGATGCATGTACCTGGACGCTGTCGAGAAATTAAAAAGACCCACACGTTTGAAACGTACCCCACCACTCATTTCTTCGCGCATGGTCAGTTAGTACTGACGCGCGAAGGAGTCGTCGAGCCGGCCGAACTCGTCGCACTCATTTCAGACCACTTGCTTAGGTAGTGCGATGCCCCACTGAGTAAGTGGCCTGAGCAAGCCTTTCCACCACCGAGAACAGTAACGCTGAGTGACGCGCGAGTGAGGAGGCGGATCAAAAATGAACAAGCTGGTTCGTTGCCTGGTATTCACTGCACTCCTGGCCCCGACGGGGCCTACGTGGGCGCATACCGATGAGTATTTCGAATCCGTCGAGGCACCCCATGGGGGACAGTTGCGCATGACCGGGCCATTCCATATGGAATTGGTGGCCAAGAATGGAAACCTAATGGTCTACGTCACGGACCACGCGGACAACCCCATTAGCGTCGACGGCGGCGTGGCGAAGGCCAACATCGAGAACGGATCAACCAAGACGCAGGTGAACTTGCATCCGGTCGGAAGCAATATCCTCGGGGGCTCCGGAAACTTTTCATTGACACCGAGCACTGTCGTGATTGTGTTCATGAAGCTGCCGAATCAAGACGGCTACGCTGCCCGCTTCATGCCGCTCAAGCCCAAACCCGACCCGAGCGAGAGGCCTCAGAAGGATCCATCAAAAACCGACGGCGGTGAGCATCACCATCACCACCATCCGCCGAAACAGTGATGTTCAACATCAACCCCTGCTAATGAGATGAAACCCGTTTTCTTGGAGAATGGATCATGAAACATCTGCCTGGTTCTATCGCTCTCTGCGCACTACTCCTCGGAGCGCTGCCGGTCGACGCCCACAAGGCGAAGGACTCCGGCCCTGTCACGGCCCTCCACGGCGGACAAGCGCTCGCTGCCGGGCCCTATCACCTCGAGCTGGTCGCCACGGACGGAGAACTGACCCTGTACGTGACGGATCATTCGGACACGGATATCCCGACTGACGGTGCAAGAGCGAAAGCCACCATCCAACATGGAACTGAAAAAGCCCGTACTCAGGTCGAGTTGGAACCGTCCGGAGAGAATATGCTGAAGGGAACCGGAACCTTTACGATTAACCCGGATACCGAGATCATCGTCTTCATCAAGCTGCCGGAACAGGAAGCTCACGCCGCTCGCTTCATACCACGCCAGACCAAGAACCAATACACACCCACCGAGAGAAATCAACACCGGCATAAGCAACCGGGGCATTGATCGAAGCTCGACTCGAAGCCGGTTAGGGCCACAAATTTGAAGACGGCTTGTCCATGTAGGTTAAGAACGCGATAAGCCCTATGCCGAATAGCAACCAATATAAGCCCCCTTTCCAATTGCGTTGACTGAACGCAAACAGGCTGATCAAAAACATTAGCGCCCCGACAATCCCGATGATCAACGAACCCGTCGCACTCATAACTCCTGTTTAGCATGTGGAGATGAACGAACTCTAGGGAAGAGGAACAAAAGCAGGACAATCCTCACTCGCCCTATTGAGTTACCAATAGGCTTTCATTTCCCTGTTCAGCATTGGGGAACGACAGAAAGATCGCGATGGTGATAGCGTGCCGTTCTCCGACCCCGATGCGCGGGAGGCAAGACGCGAACCCAGAACCATAGCTGAACGCTGCTCGATCAATAACCCGCTGTCATCAGAGCGAACGCCACTGCAGCTATAACGACAATCGCAATAGCGATCAACATGAGTGGTGGATTGCTGCCAAACATCCCGGGCATTGGCTTCCCCCCTCGTTTGAAATTATTGTTCAGTGGTTATCTACACTCACCCTAAGCCTTATTGCTGTCGGGTGTCCAGTGGACAGACATAAAGGTCGAGTGGTTGACCTTGGCTGAGTAATAGAAACCTTTAGAGAAGGTCGGCAAGTTGTACGTGACAAGGATTTTCACGGGATGGTCCGACAGCTTGTCGATGCCTCTCAGTCAGCCCGCGTAGTCGAAGGAAAGGTCGCGGTTTGAGATGAGGCGGACATTGTGGAGGGTTCCACCTGCGGGTTGTCCAATGAGACGGTCCCAGATGGTCCTGGTGAGCGCTTCTCCCCTCACCGTATCGGAGCCGAGCACCTTGCAGAGATCTTGCCGATTGAATGGCTTGATGATCCTATCCTGAACCAAGCGATCCAACGCACCAATGTCGATCACCATACCCGTTGTCGGATCGATCCTTCCACGAATCGTCACAAAACAATCCCAATCCCGCCCTTGATGACCCTCTTGGATAGCGTTGAAGGTATACCGTTTCGTGACGGTGGCGATCTCCCGACCGTCCGCAGCAGTGACCTCGGCATACAGATCTTCATCTTCACACAACCGAAGGGTATGCAGGGTCCCGATATCTTGTTGCGTGGCCAACTTCGCCCACAGCACATGCGCAAAATTCTCGGATGTGGGGATTCGGTCTTTGAAATAGGGCATGTCGAGGTTCAAATTCTTGTGGTCGAATTCTTCGATCATGTCAAGCAGGACCCGCTTGAGATCAAACAGGTTAACGACCATTCCCGTCTTGGGGTCAATCTCACCCCCGACCGTCACTTCCAGCAAATAGTTATGTCCGTGCGCCGGAAGATTATAACAGTGGCCGAACACGGCGCGATTCTTGGCTTCATGCCACTCCGTGCGCATATAGCGATGCGCAGCGGCAAACTCGATACGTTTGGTCAGTAAAACCAATGACATAGTTCTTCTGTGTTGAGTCCTGAGTGCTCAGTTATAAAACAGATGGATCGAACGTTAAAAAACTCAGCACCCAGCACTTATGCCTCAACACTGCCTTTCAAGTCAGCAAGCCACTCTTCCCTCATCGTACCTGGAACAGAAACTTCCTGCCGGTACCCGCCATGGTCCACTCGAATTTTCACCGGACGAGTGAGGTCCGTAAAGGTTCGCTGCATCGAGGCAGTCGGCCGAAACCTCACGAAATGAACGGCACTGATTTTCGTTTCATGACTGCGTCCGCCCTCGAATTCGCCGAAGGCCGCTTCACCATCGGCAATAATCGAGACTTTGTTGCCATGATCCAGTCCCATGAACTGATCGAGTTTATCTTTTATCGTCGCTTCTTCTGTAATTTCGATCAAGAGGGTTGCACTCAATTCGTCGCGATCCGGCAGCAATGCATTATACACCTCCAGCTCCTCCTGGACCTTGTCCGGATCGATGATGCGCTCCGCTCGAATCATTTCCTGAATCTGAAACCTGAGCGTATCCCGGTTTTCGAATAGGAGGGTAATCAACGGACCAACCGAAATCCGGCGCCGCTGTTTCAGCTCGATGATGCTCGCCCGAAACGACTCGCGCTGCCGATCATACTCTTCGATCGAGATAAGATCGTCTGCTGTAAGTTCCTTCATCAAATGTTCTCACATTGTTCGGCCCGTACAGATAAGGTCGAACTCATTTCTATCCCCACTACACAGGCAACCCATACGCATTGCGGACAACCTGTATCGGATGCAGGACGGTCTTGCCAGACGCATGCGCCGATCCTCGAGCTTGATCCAACTGCAATCCGGCCAGTGGACAATCCGAGGCGATAAGGTCAGGTTGGGCTTGTTCAATTGCACGGACGGCCTTCCCGGCGATTTTCATCGACAGCGAGAAGAACTCCGTCTTAGCCGACCATGCACCATCATGTCCCGAACAGTGTTCGATAACCTCAACCTGCGCGCCGGCGCACTCCATGAGTTCCTTCGATTTAAACCCAATATTCTGATCTCTCAGATGACAGGGAATCTGATACGCGACTCGCCCAGGCTTCATCGTGAAATCTGTCGCCAGGTGGCCGGTCTTCTTCATCCCCATGAGATATTCACAGATATCGAAGGTCCGTTCGGCGACCTGTTTGGTCTGCTCATCACGCTGAAGCTCCAGATATTCACGTTTTAACATCAAACTACAACTGGCGGTCGGAACCACGACATCGTAACCATCGAGTACCCACGGAAGCAAGGACGCGACGTTGTTTCGTGCAGCTTGTTGAATCGCTTGGGTATCGCCGATATCAAAGCTTGGCATTCCGCAACAGCTCTGCTGCGGCACCACGACCTGAACGCCGTTCTTCTCCAACACTTGCACGGTCGCTTTTCCGACATCCGTTGCTTGATAGTTTACAAGGCAGCTGGCAAACAGGGCAACCTTGCGAACAGGTGGATCGGCAGGAGTTGTCTTGGCTCGATGGCCGAACCAATGAGAAAACGTCTCGCGTGAAAAATGCAGGAGCCGACGGTCTTGATGAATTCCCATCACTCGATCAAGGATACGACGCACGAATCGGTTGCCCAGTAAGCTGTTCGTGATCGATGCGGTCGCGCTTCCCAATTTCCCGATCATATCCGTCATGATGAGCAGTCGATCCCGCCATCGGACGCCGCGCTCAGCCGCCAGGCGCTTCTTCCAAGCCACCATCAAATGGGGGAAATCGATTTCATAGTGATGAGGCGGAGTATACGGGCAATGGTTGAAGCAGAGTTTGCAGTAGTAACATTCATCGACGACCTGCTGGTGATCACCGGGAGTCAGCTTCGCAACATCGCCTTGATACACGTCAATCCGATCCAGCAGGGTGTTGAACGAGGGGCACAGATTGAAGCAACGTCGACACCCATCGCAGACCTCGTAGATCCGTAGGGTTTCCTTCTCCAGCTGCCTGGCGTCGATCGGTTGGATGAGGCTGAGGCCTTTCATTATTCATTTCTCCGAAAAACGATCAGCGGCCAGCCTTCGCCGACGGATTCACGCCACGTCGCCGAAAACTGACCGCTGAACGTGCGCTGACACCAGGCTATTAGGCCTTCAGACTATCCAGCCCCTTCTGAAACCGGTTGGCATGAGATCGTTCGGCCTTCGCCAACGTTTCAAACCATTCGGCCAACTCAGGGAACCCTTCGTCCCGAGCGGTCTTCGCCATCCCGGGATACATTTGGGTGTACTCGTAGGTTTCGCCCTCGATCGCGGACTTGAGGTTCGCATCCGTGTTGCCCATAGGCACACCCGTAGCTGGATCACCGACCTCTTTCAAGAAATCAAGGTGCCCAAAGGCATGGCCGGTTTCTGCCTCCGAGGTATCTCGGAAAAGCCCACCGACGTCAGGATAGCCTTCGATATCCGCTCGACGAGCGAAATACAGATACCGACGGTTAGCTTGTGATTCTCCTGCAAACGCATGCTTTAGATTGTCGTGACTCTTTGTCCCTTTTAAACTCTGTCCCATAGCATCCTCCTCCTTTTTCGAAGGCCCACCCGATTTTCCGTCGTCTGGAAATCGGATATTAAGATAGCGCAGCGATCGTGAGAGGTTCAAGTGGCTTCTCTTCTGCATTGGGTCCAACCAAGGAAGCTATTCAAAATCCCCACCGATGGGGTTAGTGTTCGTCTGGAAGGGCCTATGTTAGACTCCAACGGTTCGAAACGCTCTTAGACTTTCACCCACGAGGGTCCATGATGATCGCGCCTCATCACTTCTCTTTCCAAATGGCATGTGTCATGGCACTGTTCGTATTGATCATGTCCGGTTGCGCGCCAGACCCATATCAACGACGAGCCGACGTCATCAAGACTCACGTTGAGGACTTCTACGGTCACCTCAAGGCCAATCGTGTGGGTGCCGCGGTTCACGAGAATGAGCAGATCGAAGTCATGGCCGACCAGATGGCGGAAACGGTCAGGAGGCGGGGGCAAGTCCAAGGGACCACGCAGGTCGAGCGTGAATTCGCTCTGATGAAAACGGCTCGAGAAACGGCTGCTCAAAACTGGATTGCCTTGGGGCAATACTTCGCGATTAAGGAGCAACCTGAGAGGGCTCGCGCATCCTATCAACGGGTGATCGATACATACACACACTCAGCAGAACGCGCGTACCGAGAACAGGCCGCTCGGGCCTTGAAAGACTTGGAGATCGTGTCAGGGCCAGCTCCTGGGTCGACTCCCTAACCGTTGATATCGTGGCTCCGGTGAGGATATTCCCATTTTTCCAACTGCATATGTCTATCCCAACGCCGTTCATAGTTCTCCTGCTATCTCTAGGGGTAGCGTGCACAAGCTGTGTCCACAGAATTCATGTGACACCGCTTCCGGACGAGCCTTCATCCGCCAGCATTCCGCGAAGCGTTCAGCTCATTGTCAGCTCTCCTTCACTGGAAGGCGCTGACCATCGACCAGGCATCACGCTGATGAAATGGTCGCAGTCCGATCTCACCCAGGCAATCTTGGGCTACCTACAACAACGGGGTACCTTTGCATCAGTTTCAGGTGAGGCGGGTGACTTCACGCTTCGCGTGGCCACCAGACTATTCCTCACCTCCCGACAAGGTCTCTATCATTACCGGATCGTCCTACAAGGGGAGATGAGTGAAGCGGAACAAGCCGTCAACTCGTATCGTGCTGAACACACCATAGCGGGTTCAGCAGTACGATGGGTAACGGATTCTGACCGTGCCCCTATCGAAGCAGCCCTACGGTTGGCATTGGAAGACTTGACGTGGAAAATTGAGGAGGACCGCCGCTTCTACATGAAGCAAACGGAGAAATCAGCGCAGTGATTGCACCTGTGAGCGCCCGCGCTCAAACCAGAATAGATTGGGCCACCTTCACCGATTCAGAAGAATTGGCCAGCTGGTGAGAATCCATCTCGGAAGTTTCCACATATTCTGGGCAATCAAGTCGGAAGTCCTCATCTCCAAATGCGACGTTGTAGAATCCGCAGTGATGAGGCAACTCTGATCCTACATGAGCATGTGGACTGAAGTGTTCACAGGAAACACACATCCGCGCGGCTTGAATTTCTCCTTGTAACTGAAGCGCGCGAATCAGTTTCACAAGCGCCGTCAGCAGGGCGACCTGTTCTTGTGTCGACAGATTTTCTGTCGCCGACGCCAAAATTTCAGGCCATCGGTTTTCCACGTGACCTGCCTTAGCCCCCAGTGCGGTCAGATGCACGGTCACGACACGGTTGTCGACTTCACGGCGCCGCCGTCTGACCAACCGCTTTTGTTCAAGGGTTCGGATGACTTCAGAGGCCGTGGGGAGCTTGACGGAGAGTTCCCGCGCAATCGTCGAAACGGTCGCCAAATGGTTCGGACGAGACCGGAGAAACGTCAGCACTTGGATTTGTAAGGGGCCAATGCCTTGTCGTCCCTTTCGCCTCCAGGTTCGGCTCTTCATCGCCAAACCGATTTTTGAAAGCCCTGTCACCAAGCGATCAGGGAGTGAGTCCTGGTCGATCTTCGGTAGTGCTGACATACCCCCCCCCTCTCCCTAAATAGTTAGTCGGCGAGGGGGCAGTCTATTGCGCTTTAGTCTTTCCCGTCAACCCCATCTCTTGGGTCATTTCCTAGGTTCGGCAATCAGCGAACCACAAGCACCCCGCAATGGGCATGTTGAACGACACGGGTGGATACACTACCGAGCAGCATGCGACGAATCGCGCCGAGTCCTTTGGCTCCAGTTACAATCAGATCAGCCTTCTCCTGTTTAGCCACGGTTAGAATTTCGTCGGCCGGTTTTCCTAGCCTCAGGGCCTCCCGGATCTGGAAACCCGAGCTCGCAAGCTTATCTCCATATCGCCGCATCAATCGTTTTCCAGCCTCTTTGACCTCTGGATACTTCAAGTACGGCATCGCGTGCACCACGGTTACCAGCACCGGTTCCCGCTCTGGAGCATCGGGTGTTGGATTGATCTGGCGCATGAGAAACCGAAGGGCCTTGTCAGACGCAGCCGACCCGTCAATCGCGAGGACGACGTGTCTGACGGGACGAGGACGCTCTTTCACCACAAGAACCGAACAGGGTGCGTGGTGGATGGCGTGATTGGAGACACTGCCCAGCATGAAGCGGTCTAAGACATCCAGCCCACGAGAGCCGATCGATAGAAGGGTCGCTCCACGCTGCGCAAATTTCATGATCGTGCCAGCCACCGCCCCTCGCTCCACCGTGACCCCTCCATTCAAGCCTAACTTGGCCAGCAAGGCGACCGACTCTTCTTTCGCCACCTTGGCTGCCTTCTCCATCCGATTGACTTCCGACTGGACGTAGCGCTCCGCTCCGACAATGATCGGTTGGACCATGAACGGAGCCCGAACACTGGCCACATCAACAACATGCAGAACACGAACAACCGGCTGCACGATAAACGGCACGTATGCCAACCATTCAATCGCCCATCTGCCGAATTTTGAGCCATCGGTCGCCGCTAGAATCTTCATGTTGGATATCCCTCATCTATTATGTTTCGACGAAATATACCTCGTGTATTCAGTGCGCTGCGCTGAACCGTTCTCTGAACACTTCTATGGGTAGGCCGCTCAATGCGGCGTATCGACCCAGCAGGTCCGGGTTGCATAGATCATCCTCCGTGAGCCGAATCATGTATTGTCGAGCGATCTGGTATGACTGTGAATCGATATCCACCATCCTGACCTTGGTTCGTCCGGTGGAGGAATCCACCATCTGTTTGAATGGTATTGGGGTGAACCGTCCATTCTGAATCGAGACCATGGCCGACGTTCCCCCATCCAATAGATACTGCGCGGCGCAATATCCAAGATCGCGCGTATACTCGATATCGTATGGGATCGGATCGGCGCAACGGAGCTCATATCCAGTATTCTTCGCCACAAAGGTCGTGGATAGCCCCAGCGCGTGAAGCTGCTTCGTCAGTTCCCGACGCAAGACGTCGCCCAGATCCACTTCGGTCATGCGTATATGACCGTGCTCGTCTCTCTCAACATGCGCCAAGCCACCCAGATCATGCGGATCGAGAATTTCGATCAATCCTTCTGCCAACACCGCTACTCCATCGGCTCGACCCTGTTCCCGACGCTTGATGATGGCCCCTATCAGGAGATCCACGACTCGTTGGAGCCTCACCGGACGGTCTCCAAACTCTTCCGGAATGATCGTCAGCGTAGCACCGGCCGCTTTCCCGATACCCAATGCTAGATGCCCGGCCTTACGCCCCATCGTCACGACCAAGTACCAGCGTGATGTGGTGCGGGCGTCAACCATGAGATTCTTCACGATCTCGACCCCGACGTGACGGGCGGTCTGAAACCCGAACGTGGGAATACCATAAGGAAGATCCAGATCGTTATCGATCGTCTTGGGAACGTGAACGACTTGTAGACGACCCCCCGATCGCTCCTCCAGTTTCATAGCTGAAAATGCGGTGTCATCTCCACCGATCGTCAGCAATCGTGTGACGCCAAGCCGCGACAGCGAGAACAAGACGTTGTCGAGCAATTCCGTACTTTTCGTCGGGTTGGCCCGGGAGGTCCCCAAATGAGATCCACCACGAAAATGGATTCGGCTAATCTCCTCGATCGAGAGCGGCCGCACCTGTCCCGTGCTCCCTTCCATGAGCCACCTGAATCCATCGATGATCCCGAGGACGTCCGAGCCCCCAAGAATACTGCGAATCGTGGATGCGCTGATCACGCTATTAATCCCCGGGGCAGGCCCCCCACCGACGAGAATCCCGACTATTGTTCGCTGTTCTGTCACCTGTTTTCTCCCTTCGCTGTTTCTCAACCGCCATCTAATTTCTTCATAATCTTCGGCTTGGTTGTATACTCCCTTTCAGCAAGAGGCAAGCGGTGCGGTTGCCGATCGTACTGCACATGTCAAGGGCAATAGTGGACCGCTTTATGGGCACTATGGGTCACTCAGGCTTTTCCTCCAGTCCCACGTGCCCGCGAAGACGATTATAATTGAAAGCGCGTTGGCCACATCGTTGACGGCCCAGATCATGCTGCTCCATTTCCTCGATCAACTCACCCACCTTCCCCCGCAAATCCGGAGACGCAGCCGCATGTCGAGGGGTCTGAGCACCAAGCGCGAGATGAGGTTGATCCGACCACTCCAGGTAGGCTTTCTCCAGAAACTGATTGAGCAGCCTCCGGTCCTCTTCGCCCATCACGACCAGCGTGGGTGGTTCATCGGACATGAGCTCGGCTCTTGAGAGTTGCCGGACCGGTGGCACGAGCATCTCATCGCGGAAATGCAGTGAAAACCCAAACGTAGCGGCAAGTCGATGTTTGATCTGGTCAAGCCGATCAGGTCCGTCGCATTCCACCATCAGCTGAGACGATGTTATCGTCACCCTGGCGACAATACGGTCAGACCCTCCGTTTCCATCCCGCTGGACCCATGTGCGCGCTGGTGGGAACGTTCCAGCTTGGCCTTGTCTTTCAGACGAAGCCGCCGCCTTCTCCGACTCAAGCTCGTTCATCTCGGACAACCCACCGACAAAGGAGCGATACTCGTGGTGGTCGTACAGGGCCACGGCATAGAGATAGGGCTGCCCATCGGGACGGCGATAGCGAATGTGGACGACGGCGTCCACCACCGCGTCCATGCGGAGCTGCGCGAACGCCCAGAGCAGCATGTACCCAAAGCGTTTGGCGAACTCCTGCCACTCCCCTAACCCAAAGGACCCGGAGCTCACCTCCATCTCCCGGCGCCATTCTGTGGTGATCTCGAGCAACGCGTTGGCATCAGCCGGTGACAGGATGATTCCGCTGCCGGACCATACCACTTTCTCTGATGTACAGGCATCCGGGTCGCGAATCACACGGGTCAGTAGTACCTGACCCACCACATCATCCTTGAGGGATTCAACGCCTGGCACCACGTACGAGGTTCGATCTCCAATCGACCGCACGGTAAGCGCTTCCTCAGCCTTCGGTACAGAGGTGAATTCCAACACATCGAGATAAGAATGCTTCAGCGGATCGAGCCACCGCCGCTCCTCATCTGAGATATGTTCGGTGATGACATCCCTCAGTTGTTCGATGAGCGACAACTGGCCGTCTTCAGGATAGAAATCGCAGATGAGTGAGAGGTTGGCGAGTTCGGTTTCTTGTGCGAGCGGTGCGACAATTCTCGCCGTACCTCCTCCCAAGTAGGGTCTGAGGGCTCGTGCCAGCCCCATCTCCCTCTGCAGCGCAAATGTGGACTTGCGCGACAACGATTCAAGCCGCGCCAGCACCGCATCGAGGGACGGAGGTCTCGGAGCCCAAAACCCGGCCGCCCGGTCACTCGCGAGCTTCATGAATCTCTTCCATGACGATTTCCTCTGCGTCAAACCAGTCGCGGAGTGCACTCCCTTCTTGGCAACCTCGCTGCAGCCAGAGTTCATAGGCTTTTCGCGAGATGCGGTCCCACATTCCGTCCGGTAACTCGATAGGCGTCCCAATTACATCCGTTAGTGAGGAGGATTTGGCTTTCCCTTTACTGGCTGATTTGACGCTCGTTCGCATGACTTGCTCCTCGGTTACATGTTGGTTGATAGGGACCGATCTGAAACGACACGCCGATGGCCAGGACAAAATTTCGGGCTCCTGACCGTCAGAACAGGGCACGAGGATTTCCGAAGAACTGACTCCGCAATACTGCCGAATAATGCGTGAGACAAGCCGCGGCGCCCATGCGTTCCCATCACGATCAAGTCAGCCGGCTGCGTCCGAGCCGCATCGAGAATAGAATCAGTCGGCAGTCCCCCCAAGATCAGGGATTCGGATGGGACACCGGCAGTCGCAAGCGCTGAGACGAGCTCCGATAATCGTTTCGTGTGCCCTGCCTTGATCGATTCCCGCTTTGCCCTATGCGGGAGCGTAAAGTCTAGTCCATATGAGACCGGCTCTAGGACATGAAGGATCTTCACCGAGGCCTTCGATCGTTGGGCGACTAACACTCCGTACTCCAGCGCATCGAGCGAACAGTCTGAAAAATCAACCGGCACCAGAATCCGATCAAGATCAGCAGGGTCACGCCGTCCTTGCTCCACCAGCCCCCTGCCTCGATCTTGACCTTCGCCTCGCACAGCCAGCACCGGACAGGGCGCTCCCCGAATAATCCGTTCTGCCGTACTTCCCAGCAACACATGGGCCAAACCGGTTTTCCCTCGCGTGCCCACGACGATCAGATCCGGATCTTCCCCAGTGGCCACCGAAAGAACTTCCTCGCTTGGAATACCTGTGGCAATCCTCGTGTGAACGGAAATGCCGCGATCAACCGCCCGTGCTTTCAGCGTGACCAGCGCACTCGTAGCCTGTTTCATCAGCTCGGTCAAATACAGTTGATTGACGGGATTCTCCGGATCAAACCCTGGTGGGGACTCCAACACATTCATCACGCTCAACGAGGCACCCCATGATCGGGCGAGCGCAAAGGCATAATCCTCCGCAATCGCCGATCCCTGCGATCCATCGGTCGCCAGGAGAAGGCTCGGTCCACTTTCAGACAGAGTCACACTGCCTCCGCACTGAGTAGAAGCAACTCGCCGCTCATCGTCGGATGGATGGAGCATCGAAAGACATGCCGACCCGGTCGCGTCATATCAAATCGAATGGTCGCCTCCTGTTTCGGGTCGAGGAAGACACCCCCCACACCACGGCCATACACAATGACGCCGTCCTTCTCGATCTGAGTCGGAATCCCCTCAAACATGGTTGAGCTAAAATCGTGTCGCTCCGCGTCTTCATTCCGCACCTTGATAACGGTGGGAAAGCCCAGCCGCAACGTGCTCTGCTTCGTCACGAACTTATAATCCTTGATGGTCACATCCACTATCTGTTCAGATTGCGCAAGAAGGATCCCGCCATAGATCCAGGCCAGGCACGCCATAGAAAGAACCGTTCCTAACAGCCGCCACTGCACACGAAGTTGCTCATGGGTCATAGTCTCCTCCCTCTACTCATCAACGCGACGCTCCCCGTTGAGAAGCGGATACCGGAATCGGGACAGTCAATACCGGGCAACCCGCCGTGCGAACGACTTTTTCTGCTGTGCTCCCAAAGAAAATCTTATCCACGCTGCCGGACCGGCCGCCGTAGCTCCCCATCACCACCAAATCAATGTTCCCCGTGCGCGCAACTTTCGCAATCTCAACGAACGGTGCCCCTTCCACGATCATGCGAGTGACTTTTACAGTCTCGGCCTCCTTCGACTCCAACAATTGACGTACATTCAAGCGAGCATGGTGGCGTAATCGGCGACGCTGAGCGGTCGCATCGGACGGGACGGCAAGCAAACCCAATCGATTGAACGCGGCAAGGGCGCTGGTATCGATCACGTGCAAGATCAGTATCGCCGCCCCGCAAAGACGCGCCATCTGACATGCCACCCCAAACGCCTCATCTGAACAAGGAGAGAAATCAACCGGAACCAGAATGGTACTGAAGAGATTCGAATCTCGCCTCATGAAACGATCCTCCTGATCAGGATATTGAGCAAACGCGGTGCCACTCATTACAGAACGTGCGTGATGGTCCAGGGCTTAGGGATATTCAAACATTTGACGTTGTTTGCTCCTACATGGTCAGTTATCGATCATAGGTCCGCCTCCTATTGCAGTGGATCTCTGCGACAGTGGTCATTCGCCTCCTGTAGCAGAAAGCGTCATCTACCCAAATCCCAACTCTCCACCGCTCCGTTTCAGCTACCAGTTCACAGTGATACATGGCGGCATCAGACTTGCTGCATACCGTCTACCAGGCATTGGGAGGAACGATGACACGTGCACAGTGGCTTCTGCTTGGAGCTGTGGGGGTAGGTGTGGCGATTGTGATTTACCTTGTCTTCTTATGTCCTGCAGATTGTCAGTAAAGCTCGACCAGAAGGAGCCGGATGGCGACTGCTGCAGACCTAATGACTCTGGACATTCCCCGAAGCGACAGACATCGCACAGATAGAGACATAATCGTGGCGCTTCGAGACCATCCATGGGAGGAGGTGAGCCATATCTACCTTGTTGATGATCAGGCCGTACTGGTCGGCCAGGTTCCGATCGAGCGACTGCTCCAGGCGAAGGAACAGACCTGCTTGGCCGAACTCGAAGACTCCCCTCCAATTGAAGTCCTCCCTGGCGATACAGCCGAGACAGTAGCCTTGCGTGCAGTCGAACGTCATGACGCGGATGTGGCTGTCATCGACAGCCGTCGTCGGCTGTTAGGCGCCATTCCGATCGGAAGGCTCTTGGCTTTGCTGCATAAGGAACATGTGGACAACTTCTTGCGGATGGGCGGTGTGAGCCGAATGGATCATCTCCACCTGTCGCTCACCGTACAACAGACGCTCACCGCCGTGCGTGCGCGTCTGCCATGGTTGATGGTCGGCCTAGGCGGAGGATTCTTGGCCGGTGGCGTGGCCTCGGCGTTCGAAGCCTCGCTGAGGCGGGAAGCGGCCCTCGCATTCTTTCTTCCCTTGGTGGTGTATATGGCCGATGCCGTCGGGACTCAAACTGAAACGGTCTTGGTTCGTCGGTTGGCCTATGGAGAAGTCCCGTTGTGGGAGCAACTAGCGAGGGAATCGTTGATTGGGGCATCCATCGGAGCGATCGTCGCAGTTGTCGCAAGTGGAGGACTGTGGCTCTGGAACGGACACCCGGCCTTAGCAATGGTAGTGGGAGCCTCACTGGGGGTGGCTGCCGTTATAGCCGCAATTATGGCCAGCCTCCTGCCGATGGGACTGGCGCGTCTGGGAGCAGATCCAGCCCTTGGCCAGCGGACCGGTGGCAACCGTTGTCCAAGACATTTTGAGCGTGGGAATGTATCTGATGATCGCAACGGCCTTACTGCCCATGTGATTCATGCTGAAGGAGGCGCCTATGAAACTCTTGCTCGCCGTTGATGGTTCCGACAACTCATACGAGGCGGTGCGATCCCTCAAATACCTCGCTCGCGCCGAGGAACTGCACCTCCTGCACGTGCTCGATGTCCCTAGGCCAGCCTATCCGATGATGATGCCGGAAGTGTCACAGGAACTGTATGAAACGGTCGAGCGAAACATGCACGACGACGGGACTCGTTTGTTGGATCGTATCGTGTCGTTGCTGCCATTGGATGTCGGACCTGTGACGAGACACCTAATCGTCGGATCTCCGGTGGATCAGATCGTGGCCTTGGCTGAACAACTCAAGGTGGGCCTCATTCTTTTGGGTGCCCGAGGCCTTGGACCGATCAAGGAACGGCTCGTTGGAAGTGTCTCCCACCGAGTGCTGACGTTCGGGCCTGGCGCAAAACTAATTCTTCCCGGCCCCTTGAAGGCGCTTCATCATATTCTGCTCCCCCTACAAGGGAGCTATGATGCAGACCATGCACTCTCCTTTCTTCAACAGAAACCCTTTCGAGAATCGCCCACAGTGACCCTGTTTACCGCTCTCCCCCATACCAGGCCACCCTGGCCGGTAGATGCGGTTTCGGCCGAGCACATGGAAACCCATTCTCTCCGAACGGGGAAGGAATTCCTCGAGGAAATTGCCGCCAAACTGAAACCATATGGCTACCAAACTCGCGTCGCGACCACGTTGGGCACTCCAGTTGACGGAATTCTGCAGCAAGCCAAGGCATCGAATACGGATCTGATCCTCGTAGGATCGCGCGGGCGCCGCGGTATCACCCGCATGGTGCTCGGCAGTGTTTCACATGCCCTGCTGTACCAGGGGGCTAATCCACTCATGGTTTTTGGGTAATAAATTGAAAGGCGGCTCACCATGCCGATGTACGACTATAAGTGCCTCAATTGCGGGAAAGAATCGCTGGTTGTGGTAACGTTGAAGGAACACGAAGCGGGCGAGATCGCCTGTCCGGCGTGCGGGAGCAAGAAGCTGCAGCAACTTTTTAGCCCATTCATCGCCCATACCACAAAGAAGAGTTAGCGCCATGCTCACAGCCCCGCGGCAATACATACGACATCGGCTGTTTGCAGCAGGGCTCCTCGGCATCCTTATTGTGCGCGGTCCAGTGATATCCCCGCTGTACGCTCAAGATTATCCTTCAGACCTTGTCCGGGGCAAAGCCGTGTATGCACGTCACTGTCAGAACTGTCATGGCCCTACTGGTCGAGGCGATGGACCTGTCGCCGCTTCCTTGAAAGTCCCCCCGGCCAATTTTCAGCGATTTCAATCGTTCCTGAAATCGGACGAAGAATTACTACGGACGATCGAGCACGGTGTCGTCTTCAGCCCAATGCATGCGTGGCGCGGGCAGCTCACTGACGGAGAGATGCAGGATGTCGTGGCGTACATTCGTGGGCTGTCAGAACAGGCGCGATGAGTGCGCCGGTAACGAGCTGATGAACTGTTGAGTTCACCACCTATTTGATGCGCAACAGGTCATCTAATTCTTCGACTCCGTACAGCTCCCCTATGATTGTTCTCACTCCCTCTGACGCGTTGCTCATCGCAGACATTCAGAACGATTTCTTGCCAGGTGGCGCCCTTGGGATAAGGGGCGGTCAGGAGATTCTTCCGATCCTGGAGAACTATATTCGGCGATTTCATGTGCGCAGTCTTCCCGTCTTTCTGACTCGTGATTGGCACCCGTTGGACCACTGTTCTTTTGTGCCTCAAGGAGGGTTGTGGCCTGTGCACTGTGTCGCCGGTTCGCCCGGTTCTCTACCGCCTCGGTCGTTTGCGATACCGCCATCGGCTGTCATCATTTACAAAGCCATAGACCGAGATCGAGAAGCCTATTCGGCATTCCAGAACACAACTCTGGACCGTCATCTGCGGGCTTCGAACGTGCAGCGTCTGTTCGTCGGCGGACTGGCGACTGACTATTGCGTGCTGGCTTCGGTCAAAGACGCTCGGACACTGGGCTATGATGCCTGTTTGTTGGTGGACGGCATCAAGGCTGTCAATCTTCGGCCTGATGACGGTCGGCGCGCCGAAGAGGAGATGATCGGCCTGGGAGCCCTGCCGATTCGATGGGAGATGCTTGAAACATGAATCCCTCGACGAGCGCCCTGCTGACGGATCTCTATGAGCTCACGATGGCCCAGGCCTATCTGGACCAAGGGATGGACGGCCCGGCTGTATTCGAGTTCTTTGTCCGCAAGCTGCCTGCCCGCCGGAACTTCTTAGTGACGGCCGGTCTCGAACAGGTACTGGCCTATCTCTCGGAGCTGCAGGTGACGCAGGAAGAACTGGCATGGTTGGATCAATCAGGCCGGTTCAGTTCGGACCTCCTTCATTACCTGGAGACCCTGCGGTTTACTGGTAATGTGGAAGCAATGGCCGAAGGAACGATTTGCTTTCCCCACGAGCCGACCCTCAGAATCGTCGCGCCGCTTCCTCAAGCCCAGCTCGTCGAAAGTCGTGTCATGAACTTGTTGAACTTCCAGACAATAGTCGCCTCGAAGGCGGCACGTTCGGTGCTGGTCGCAGAAGGAAGACCGCTCATTGATTTTGGGCTGCGCCGCGCGCATGGGGCCGAAGCCGGGCTCTTCGCCGCGCGAGCGAGCTATCTGGCCGGCTTCGCCGGAACCGCGACGGTGTTGGCCGGTATGATGTACGGGATACCTCTTTGCGGCACCATGGCCCATTCATTCGTGCAATCACATGAGGACGAAATCCTCGCCTTCGAGCATTTTGCCCACACTCAACCGGACAACGTCGTCCTCCTGATCGACACCTACGACACGGAAGCAGCCGCCGATAAAGTTGTGGTCTTAGCCAAGCTCCTCAAAGCTAAAGGCATCACGATCAAGGGAATACGACTGGACAGCGGTGATCTGGCCGACCATGCCAGGAAAGTTCGACGCATTCTGGATGAAGGAGGCTTGCCTCACGCACAGATCCTCGCCAGCGGCAATCTTGATGAGTATCGCCTGAGAGATCTCGTCCACAGCCATGCACCGATCGACAGCTTCGCCGTCGGAACAACGATGACGACCTCAGCGGATGCACCCTCGATGGACTGTGCCTACAAGCTCCAAGAATATCGAGGTCGTCCTTGCCGTAAACGATCTGAGGGCAAGGCTACTTGGCCCGGCCGCAAACAGGTCTATCGGTATTATTCGGGCGATGGACGTTTAGATCATGACATCATCACGGCGCTCAACGATCAACTACCCGGCGAACCGCTGCTCCAATCTGTGATGAAGGGAGGCCACCGCGTTGCCCCATCGCCGGGCTTGGCCGAACTGCGGGACCATACGGCTGCGCAACTGAGACAGCTTCCGGAATCGCTCCGATCCCTTGAGATTGTGCCAGCCTACGACGTTCGGGTTTCTCCAGCTTTGCAGAGCCTAGCTCAGACAGTCGATCGCAGCCTCTAATATCAAAGGAGACACAATATGACGCGTTCTTTCCTACCGACTGTTTGTGTGAGCATCGTCATCCTCATTGCACTCGCCGTCACAGAGACTGAGTCCGCCAATCCCTCGGCTTCCCAGCCAACCTCACCAGCCGTTCCTCTTTGCAAAAGCCTCTACAAGAAGAAGTCCGTACCAGCTAAAACGTTGCAAACCCTCGTCCGGTCTCACGAGCGATGGGTTGAGTATCGAGGCAACCCGACGGCGAAACGCCTAGAACTCTGCCAAGCTGACCTGAGCCGGGCAGCACTCTCCGAAGCGAACCTTGAACGGGCTGACCTCGAAGGCGCCGTGCTTCGGCAGGCTAATCTCTCTCAGGCCACCCTCGCTCAAGCCAGCCTTGCTGGGACTGACCTTTCCAAAGCCACACTCGAAGACAGTAACCTTTCGGGCGCCGATCTCCGACGTGCCCGGCTCACAGGCGCCAATCTCTCCCGCGCCATCGGTGACGAAGCGGCTCTTTTTGATGCCGCCCTTCGTGGCGCCAAGTTGAAAGAGGCCGCGTTCGAGCGTGCCCAATTGCAAGGCGCTGATCTTACCTCTGCCGATTTGACTGATGGCAACTTCGTCGAGGCGAATTTTTATGGAGCGACACTGAAAGGTGCCATCCTGGTGAATGCCGATCTGACAGGCGTCGACCTGCGTCGTACGATTCTGACTAACGCGAATCTCTCTGGCGCCAACCTTCAGGGCGCTCTGCTGGACTATGCGCAACTCGAAGGGGCCCATATGGTCGAAGCTGACATGGAAAGCGCCTATCTGGACGAAACGAATTTGCACAACGCCAATCTCAAGGGCGCCATCCTACGCGGAGCGGACTTGCGGTACGCCAACCTATACAGCGCAGGCCTGCATGACGCCGACCTGGAAGGAGCCAACCTCGAAGAATCCATCCTGGTTAAGGCGAATGCAAATTCGGCGAAGCTCCGTATGGCCATTCTCTACCACGCTGTACTCGATGAAGCCGAGTTCCAGGGCGCTCATCTCAACCGCGCGGTCCTTATCGGGGCCACGGGATTACGCACCAACTTCATGAACGGCGATCTAGGCGAAATCTATGCTCCGAAATCCTCTTTCCAGCAGGCACAATTCAACAGGGCCACTCTGGAATCGGCCAATTTCGTCGGCGCAGATCTTCGCGGGGCGAATTTCAGCCACTCCAATATGACCCATGCCAATCTTCAGGACACCAACCTTCAAGATGCCACCCTAGCGAGGACCGATTTGAGTGGTGCTCGACTGGACTCAGCAGACTTGCGTCGCGCGAACCTTAAGGGCGCCATACTCTCGACCGTCATCGGTCTCACGCAGGCACAACTCAATGCCGCCTGTGTCGATGACCAGACGAAATTGCCGCCCGAGCTTAGCCGCCCCACTCCCTGCAGTTCCCTTAAGAAAGAGACGCGATGACATCGCAACATGAGTACAGCGTCAGGATCACGATAAGGGAACTGAGTCTGGATGGCATCCTCGGACTCCCCTCCGGTCCGCGCGGCGTGGTTGTCTTTGCACATGGAAGCGGAAGCGGCCGATTGAGCCCGCGGAATAATTTCGTCGCCCGTCATCTACAGCAAGACGGATTGGCCACATTGCTGCTGGATTTATTGACCGAAGTGGAAGCCGATGATCGACGCAACGTGTTCGATATTGATCTCTTGGCAGACCGATTGCTACTGGCGAAGAGCTGGTTGGAAGCGGAGCCAAGAACGAACGATTTGAGCATCGGCTATTTCGGCGCGAGCACCGGCGTCGGCGCAGCTCTGCAAGCTGCCGCGCGAGATCCTTCAAGTATCAAGGCCGTGGTGTCGCGAGGAGGCCGACCGGACTTGGCTAAACCATATCTGCCGTCGGTCACTGCTCCTACCCTATTGATCGTTGGTGGCCGCGATGAACCGGTGATTGAGATGAACCAGGCCGCATATGATCAATTGATCTGCGAGAAGAAGTTAGTGATCATCCCCGGCGCCACGCACCTCTTCGAAGAGCCCGGCACCTTGGAACAGGTTGCGGAACAGGCGGGCAGATGGTTTGTGCGGTATCTGACTTGAGGACTCTTGGCCGAAGCTCCCGCTTGATCCTATCTATTCATTTGTCACAATATTTCTGATTATCTCCCCCCACTATGCAGGTTTCTGGCCTCGTCGTATCAACTCTCACTGCCAGGTTGCCAGTGCTTCGAAGAGCTGCTGTAGATCTAGAGTCCTTGACGACTCGCCGCGCAGGCCCCGCTGAGAATCCTCCTTGCCATCAAGTCGGACTGATCGCCAAGCTGATGTTCACTCACGAAACCCTGCCATTGCCAAATTGGTTTGGAAACATTATCATCCCCGATCGTGATCGCCCTCTGACAAGGACGATCACGATCGGATGCTCTGAGCAACTCCGGTTCGACTTCCACCAGGAAAATGAGGCTCCCTACCACACTTCGCTGGAACGAATTCAGGGAATGGCTCTCGGCATCACCTGAACGCGCTGCATCCCAAACGACCACCCTACCGTCTCCTGGGATCCCGCTACAGCTGCTCCTGGCCGTTACTGTAATTTTCGGGCTCGACTGGGTCACTCCGCTTGGATTCGCCGTCTACATGTTCTATGTGCCGGTCTGTTTAGCCTATCTCTGGCTGAGAGGGTGGCGGTTTGCGTTCGTCCTGGGTGGGGTGTGCTCGGTGCTCGTATTCGTCGGCTTCTTTATTTCGCCGTCTGGAAGTCTCTTTGCCTTCTCCTTCGCAGACCGGACTATGGCCATGCTCGCCCTCTGGGCAAGTCTCTGGGGCGGGAAACTGTTCGCCCAGCGCACCTTCGAGCTTGAACGGACCCAGGGGATTTTGCGGCAAGAGGCTGAGCAGCGGACGCGTGCGGAGTCAAAGATACGTGGCCTGGCAGCGATCGTCGAGTCGTCGACGGATCCGATCATGAATATCAAGGACGGCGTGTTGGTCGCTTGGAATCCCGCAGCCGAGCACGTGTTCGGGTACTCGGCGGAAGACATTCTCGGGCAATCGATCAATCTACTCGTCCCGGCTCACCGTACCGGCGAAGTCGAAACGACCGTCGCTCAGGCGTTGCGGGGAGAACTGGTTCAGGACATTGTCACCGAATGCAAGAGAAAAGATGGGAGCCTTGTTCCTGTATCGCTGACGATATTTCCCGTCAAGACGCTCGACGGTCAGATCATCGGATGTTCGGCCATTGTCCGGGACATCACGGAACGGAAGAAGGCCGAAGAAGCGCTCCGGCAGAAGCAACGTGAGTTGGAACGGTACCATGCTCGCTTGCAGGATCTCTCAACCAAACTGCTGAAGGCACAGGATCAAGAGCGGCAACGGATTGCCCGCGAACTCCACGACGATATGACCCAACGACTGGCCGCCCTGGCGGTCGATGTGGGTTCGCTGGAACACTTGTGCCGTCCCAAAATGGCGTTGCTGCCTCGCCTGCGTGCCGTGCAGGAAGCAGCCGGACAACTCGCCGACGACATTCACAACTTTGCGTACCGACTTCATCCCCCACAGCTCGAGCACTTGGGCTTAGAAGCCGCAATCCGTGACCACACCGATGAGTTCCGTCGACGCTCAGGGCTGCCTACACAGTTTGAGTTGCGAGCTGTTCCGCAGGTCATCCCGATCGACATCGCCACCTGCCTGTACCGCGTGATGCAGGAGTCCTTGCAAAACGTCCTCAAACACGCAGAAGCGTCCAAGATTGTTGTGCGACTGCTCGGGACCTTCTCCGGAATCGGCATCTGCATCCAGGACGATGGGAAGGGGTTTGTTCAAGAATCAGCTGGAGTGCCTGCCCGGGGACTTGGGCTTCCCAGCTTGGAGGAGCGAGTTCGCCTTTTGAACGGAAGATTCCGTATCCGTACAGGGCCTGGATGCGGAACGGAAGTCCACGCCTGGGTACCACTCCATGATACACAATCCATTACGACACCGTGATGGCCTTCCACAGTTAGGCAACTCTGCTCGGTCGAAATAGTATTCCCGAATCCTGCTAAGTTCCGAATTCAACGGCAATTCTTGCGGAAAGGCGACGCCTCCCTGATCACGCACCCGGCGAGAGCAGGAAGTCAAAGTCGGCTTTCGTCAGCACGCCTTGCCCGGAGCCGCGCACCACGCCAGCCATGACCGCGTCGTATAACTCGAGCTTCCGCTGTTTGAGCGCCACCATCTTCTCCTCGATGCTGTGGCGCATGAGAATCCGCTCGATCGTGACCGTCCGCCGTTGCCCGATGCGGTGCGCGCGATCCGACGCCTGGCGCTCCACCGCCGGATTCCACCAGGGGTCCAGATGAAAGACATAGCTCGCTCTGGTGAGATTCAGCCCTTGCCCTCCCGCCTTGAGACTCAAGAGAAACACGCTCGGTTGTTCACCGGTCTGAAACGCCGTCACACGGGCCTTGCGCGCAGATGGTGCCGTGGACCCATCCAAGCGATGGTATCGCAACCCATGGCGGATGCACGCTTCCTGCACGAGGTCCAGAAAGCTGGTGAACTGCGAGAATACCAGGGCGCTGTGTCCCTCGTCGCGCAAGACGCGCAGCCGCTCCACCAGAAAGCTGAGCTTGGGTGACGGCTCGTTGGCCTGATTCGTCAGGAGGCGGGGCGAAAGACAGACTTGCCGAAGTTTGAGGATGGCCGTGAGCGCGATGAGCTGCGCCTGCCCGGAGGTCTTGGTGCGATAGGCGTCGTCGATCGTTGAGCGAACCTGATCGACGGTCTGTTGGTAGAGCGCCTTTTGCCGATCGGTCAACTCAAGGAACACCTCGTGCTCGATTTTCGGTGGCAGGTCCTGAAGGATCTCGGCCTTGGTCCGCCGCAGAATAAAGGGCCGCGTCCGTCGCAGCACCTGATCGAGTGCGCGACCCGCGATACGTTTCAGGTCCGTCTTGAAGCGATCATACTCGCCCAGAAGTCCCGGCACGCACAGGTCCATCACGGAAAAATACTCGCCCAGATGGTTTTCGAGTGGCGTCCCGGTCAGCGCGATCTTGAAACGTCCCTTGAGCCGGCGGACCGCGCCTGTCGTGTCAGCCCGAATGTTCTTTACCGCCTGCGCTTCGTCGAACACGATCACATGAAACGCCATCCGCTCCAAGCTGTCGATATCCCGGCGGGCCAACCCATAGGTCGTGAGTACCACCTCGCCGTCCCCGGCGTGGAACCTCCGCTCGCTCCCGCTATACACATGAACCGTCAAACCAGGCGCGAATCGCGCCAGCTCCTGTTCCCAGTTGAAGAGCAGACTCGTCGGGACAACGACCAGATGAGGCCCCTTCACCCCACAAGCCGTCTTGATGCGTCCCTCCTTGATGGCGGTCAGCAGGCAGATGGTTTGGAGGGTCTTGCCCAATCCCATGTCGTCCGCCAAACAGGCGCCGAATCGATGCTCGTAGAGAAACGCGAGCCAGGCATAGCCGTCCCGCTGGTAGGGACGCACCTTTGCGTGCAGGGCCTTCGGCAACAGCGGCTTCTCGATCCGCTCAAATCCCAGCAATCGCGACAGTACCGCCTCATCCTCAGCGGGCAGCGACACAGGGATGCCCTGCTCACGCAGCGCCAGCCAATCGAGGATCTGTAACCGAGGCACCCGCACGACCTGTGCTGTTTTCCGATCCTCCGTCGCATCATCCGTGAGGCCGATGATCGCGCGCAGCCGCTCCATGGTTTGCCCATCCAAGACCCGCAAGCCGTGCCCAGTGTCGATCATTCCGCCCTGCCGGACGGCCGCCCGCCATTCCGTCTCCTCAATCACCACCCCGTCGCAGCGAATCTCCGGCCGGATCTCGAACCAGTTGATCCCGGTCCCCTCTCGTTCCTGACGCCCGACTTGGACGGTGCAGTCCCACTGAATGGGTCGGAGCGGTTTGTCTTCGTACAGCAATGCGATCCCGGCCGCCGTCAGCTTTTCCATAAGCTCTGGCAATCGCTGAAACAGCACGAGCGGGTCGATCCTCATCACGTCGTACGAAGGCATGCCGCGAAACGCCTCCAGACCGAAGACCTCGAATGGAATCCCGTACAGCAACGCTTCGCGATGTTTGTCGATCGCACGAAGCGTCCACCGCTTCCCTTCGACCTGTAACCGTACATCTTGACCGGCATACACCGACAGATGGTGTTTCAGCCACTGAGCGGCCTCAAGACGGGTGCTTCTCGCCCAATCGCTCTGATCCAGCGCCGTTTTGATGCGACGATCTCGTTCCTTGGCCTCGCCAACCGTGCGCAACGTGAAGAACAGATCATAGAGCATGGCCTTGCGTTTCTGGGCCCGCAACGGTGCGGACACGGCGCGGCCCTGCTCCAACGCCCGGATGAAGGAAAAGGTCGAGGCGCTCGGAGCAAGCCGGGCGTCACTACGCCGGCATTCCGCCTGTAGCATCCATGCGGTGGTTGGCGCGCCGGCCTCGTCTGGGAGCGGCGCAAGAATCAACGCGTACGACACCTCCTCGCCCACCGACACAGAGTCAGAAGAATGAACCGGCGCCTCTTCCCCATCCACGCGCAGCAGAAGATCGCGCAAGGTCTTGTCGGCCTGTTTCTGGATCAGATCGATCTGCGCGGACCTGAACTCGTTCCGTGAGACGGTGAACTCCACTTCATGGTGGATACCCTGCCATCGCCCATGGCCACGACCGTCCGGTAAGGTCACCGCGCACAACGTCCCGGCCGGTCCGCCCCCAGAGTCATCAGCGTTGAAACCTTGGAAACCGTTGCGTAACGCACGAAACGAAGCCCATCCGCTTTCGTCCTCCAAGCAGAGCAAGCGGCGGCCACTCACGTCGACCACGAAGCCGCGAATGCGGACGATCCTGTCGAGCGCCGTTCCCTCGGCTATGCAGACCGCGCGAATCCTCACGTCATCACCGGTAAGAGCGATCTCTGTTTTGCTCCGACAGGTGACCGATGGGGCCCATTGAAGGGCGATCGATTCCCGGCCGGCTTTCAGCACGATCGGGAATCGGCGCTTGGAGACGCGGAGATAGCGCAGTAAGGGTTCGTCCCCATACCCTGACGAAAACCAGGATGAATTCAGGAATGGGCGCAGCTCCGGCGGAAACGCGGGGGTCCATCCTGCAGAAAGCCGCACACCGTTCCGATGGATCACAAGTTGCGGATACGGCTGGCCAGCGTCGATCACGATTTCATAGCCGGACTCAGGGAGACCGTCCCCATTCCGCGAGGGGACCATCCCCTTAATGGAACCAGTCTCGGTGAGGTCGCCGAGCAACTCAATTTGGAGCGCGGCCAGGTGGACTTGTTGCCGATCGGACAATGGAAACGTCTCGGGCGACAGCAGATGTTTGGTGGAAAAACAGGCGCACAGGACATGCTTGCATAGCCGATCGAAATCCCAGGCCGGGCAATCACAGAAAGCAGAGAGAAATCCGTCGTCGAGAGAAAAGATGACCTCATATGGGATGGTTCCCTGCACCTGCGCCGTGAGCGTGGCGCCGTCCTTACTCCAGACATAGTGCTGAAGCCGCTGCTGCCGATAATAGTCGTATCCCCGGAGGACGAACTCTTTCGGGGCCATCTGGTACAGATCATTGGTCGATAGGGCACGAAATGCGGCAATAAGGGCTGCCGAGGTGGGAGTAGGAATGAAGGGGCTCTCCTTCGTTTCAGAAAGGGGGCCACCCCCTCCTCTGCGACGGAACGCAGGCGTCTTACTCATGGTGCGACACTATAGCGACCGGGAGAGAGCCTCATCAAGCAGCGTTGGATGATTGCTCGCGCAGCTGCATGTGGGGGGTTGCAGTAGAAGCGCTCATGAATACTGTGGGTTAAATTTCTCCTTCACAACTTCCAGCACTTTCCTCGCTGCGTCCTTCGCAGAAAGCTTCGTTGTGTCTATGGCCACGTCAGGATGGGCCGGCGCTTCGTAGGGATCTTGTAACCCCGGGACGGTCGAGGACTCTCCCTGTCGGCCTCGCTGATAGGTCCCCTTGTAGTCACGTTGCATGGCCAATTCCAACGGACACTCCACTGCCACCTCGATGAACCTCGGGATGAGGCCTCTGGCAAAGTCGCGATAGGCCCGCCGGTTTGCTGTCGCATCGAAGATGACGGTTATGCCATGTGAAACCAGCTTCGCGCCCATGAATGCCATGGCACGGTAGAAAAGATCCCTTTCAGCCTGAGCATAGGTCGGATGAGGAGTCAGTACTCGGCGAATGGCATCTGATTCCAACACCTCTATGGTATAGCCCCATGTTTCGAGATAGGTGGTGAGTTCGCCAGCAATCGTGCTTTTCCCCGACGCAGGCAGGCCAGTGAGCCAAATAGCATAGGCCTTTGAAGAATCGCCAATCATCATTGGCTATCCAATAATAGGTGAGTGCGTAGTCGTACGTCCAGATGATGCGAGACTATTGATGTTGGATGGGCATTATAGTCCACAATACTCATTCACCCGCTCCGGTTCAAAGCGCGGTACATCGAGCACGTTTTCAATGAAGCGAAAGAGGCTGCGTCGGATGTCGATCGACAGATTGGGATACCAGAGGGGGCTGGCCACGACCAGGCCGCGGAAGGCGAAGAACGGCGCAGCCGTTTCCGTGACTTCCTTGTCGCCGCTGGCGTCCACGTATGTATCCCAGAACAATCGGAATAGCATCTCGAAGGGGCCTCGGAGATTACCCCATCGAATCAGCGAGTTGAGCAGATAGTTGATCGTCATCGCGGTGATGTCGTCGGCCGGTTCTCCCCATTCCCCACGTGACCGATCCAACACCGCAAAATCCGTCCCAGTCCGGAACAGTACATTGTACGGGTGGAAATCCCCGTGTACCTGGGAAAGTCGATTAGACTTATCATGAAGGCGCCACCGCCACCGGTTACAGGCCTCCTCCACCGTTCGCAAGAGATCGCCTGTGATAAAGCCGCAGCGCTTGGGATAGCTGTCGGTCAACCCCATGATGCATTCGCCGTGACCGATCAATTCACGCAGCCGACGTTTGTAGAGGTCTGCGTCACGCCGTTTCGTGGCATGGACCTGGGCCAAGTAGCGAGCCAACGCCACGGTGCGTTGCCGATCCAGACTTCGCAATGTCCCACCTTTCGCCAGCCGCTCAAGATCCGCATGATAGCTTGCTCCCTCGGTCCATTCATTCAGCACGAAGAATTCACGGGCTTCCGCGAGAGAAAAGAGCGTCCGCTTGGCATCGAACGCCCCCACATCGAGCGCCCTCACATGCCGCGGAAGGCGTCCATAGGAATCGTAGTCCCATAATATCGCTTGAGCGCGATCAGCCATATGTTCGTGCCCGAATGGGCCTGGCTTCATCGTTTCTAGCACGGCGGACTGAGTCCGGGTCCCGATTTTGAACGTCAATTTAACCGGCGCGCCATACCCATAGCGCTTCTGCGCTCCCTTCGAGCTCTCTTTGCCGATGACTCCGTAGGACAGTAGTCGTACCGACGAGCCGAAGCGAGCTTGTAGATAGCGTTCCAAGGCAGGTTTACTTAATATCGGCATGCCGAGAACCCTCGCAATTCACGTTCCCGGCAGCTCCCTTCCAAAAGCTTGAGAAAGCTGCTGTGGGTAAACACACTGTCGCATTGGGCTCCACCCGTCAAAGTTGAACTGGGGGAAAATGCGCCACATCGAACCGGGTGTCATCATCGAGGGGTCTTGAAATATCAATCTTTGCTCTCTCGCCAATAACCTCCGGTTGTTCCCGAGGCGGCATATCGTTTGCTGATCCAACAATCTATACAGAGGTCCGAAGCGGCCTAGAAGGTTGGAGGCACAATGGAACTTGAGATTGAAAGCCGCAATGTCGCCATGACGCCTCGGTGGAAGACCGAGATTGAATCTCGCATGGATGACCTACGACGACGAGGGCATGAGGATTTGATTCACGGCCGAGTCACGTTGACCAAGAATCGGCAGCACAAGAAACTTGCGAACGTGGCCGAAGCACTGGTCGTGATCACCCTCCCGGGACGGCATACCATGACGGCCCGCAAGGAAGACAAGACCTTCGAAGAAGCCATTCGAGCTGCCTTTCATGCCGTCGACATTGAACTCCGCAAGTATCGAGAAAAACGGGCGAAGACCGAAGTACGCCTGCCACCTGTGCCACCCCATCACGGTGTGGTCTGCAAGCTCTTCCCTCAGGAGCGATACGGCTTCATCCTCAAAGAAGGTGGCGGCGAGATCTACTTTCATGCGAACGCGCTGCAGGGGCTCACGTTCAAAGAACTCGAAGACGGTACTGAAGTCGTCTTCGGTCTGGAGCAGGGTGAGAAAGGTCCACAGGCAACAGTCGTCACTCTCCCGCCCCTCATTGCGACGAAGGTGTCGTAAATGACCATCGAGAAGTTCAAAATCCCCGTCTCGATGCTCGCCCCCGTGATCGACCCAGGGCAACTCGGCTTCGAGGATACGGGCGAGCTGGAACCCCTCACTGAAATCATCGGACAGGAACGGGCGGTCGAGGCCTTGGAATTCGGGCTGAACATGAAGAGTCCCGGATTCAATCTGTACGTATCGGGTCCTGTCGGCACCGGAAAAGGTACGCTCGTTCGCCAGATGGTCAAGCGCATGGCTCAAGCAGCTCCTGCTCCGCCCGACCGGTGTTATATCAACAACTTCCAGGATCCGTCACGTCCAACCTGTCTCTCTCTTCCGGCGGGACAGGGAGCCTTGTTCAAGCGAGAGATGGCGGCTTTCATTGAGGGATTACGGCGCGACATTCCATTGGCATTCGAGAGCAAGAAATATCTCGATGCCAAGGCCAAGCTGCGCGAAGACATCGATTCCAAGAAGAAAGCGTTCTTCCACGAATTGACGGAACTCAGCCGGACGCGAGGGTTCGGCTTTGAAGAAACTTCGGTGGGTTTCGGGATTGTCCCGCTCAAGGCCGGTAAGCCCATGACCGAGGCCGATATGGAGGCGATGACCGACGGGGAAGAGCAGGACTTGAATGAACGGCGCAAGGCCCTGGAAGGCGAGATCCACGAGTTTCATGTCCGCATCCATAGTCTTGAGAAGGAAGCCGAACAGCAACAGCGCCACCTGGACCGTCAACTGGTTACCAATGTCTTGGAAGGCCGTTATGAAACCATGCGGCGGACCTACCAGGACTTGCAGGCGGTTTCCTCGTTCTTGGAGCGCGCTCGGGACAACATCGTGCGCCACTACAAGGATTTTCTTCCGCGAGAAGGTCCCGCCATTGCCATCCCAGGCTTAGAATTCAAACGACCGGACATGTCACGCTTTCTCGTCAACCTCATCGTGCAGCGCGACCCGACGGATGGCGCCCCCGTGATCGACGAATCGCACCCGACCTATACGAATCTGATCGGAAAGATCGAACGGCGGGCCCACATGGGCGTGATGTACACCGACTTCACGGAGATCCGCGCGGGCGCCGTGCTGCTGGCCAACGGCGGCTATTTGATCGTGAATGTCCTGGACATACTGCGCCAACCCTTCTCGTGGGATGCGTTGAAGCGCGTGATCAAGACCGGCGAGGTGAAGATCGAAGATCCTGGAGAATTCTATGGGTTCTCGACGGCGGGACTAAGGCCCGAACCGATCCCAGTACATGTGAAGGTCATCATGGTCGGGCCGCCCATCCTGTACCACCTGCTCCTGGCCTATGAAGAAGATTTCAGTAAACTCTTCAAGGTGAAGGTGGACTTCGACACCGAGGTGGTGAGGAGCGAGCGGCAGGACCGCCAATATGCCAGGTTCATCGCCAAGCTCTGCCGGGAAGAAGGGCTGCCGCACTTCGGCGCCGATGCAGTCGCTGAAATCATCCGGCAAGGGCTCCGTTTCGCCGATCGGCATGACCGATTGTCGTTGCGGTTCAGCCAGGTGAGCGATCTCATCCGAGAAGCCGGGTACTGGGCCAGGAAAGATGGCAGTTCCTTTGTAACCCGGGCGGATGTTGATGCCGCCGTCAGCCATAAGCGCCACCGCTCGAATCTGGCGGAACACTGGATCCAAGATGAAATCAAAGAAGGTACTCTAGTGATGGATCTCGACGGCGACGTCGTCGGCCAGGTCAATGGCCTCTCAGTTCATCAGCTCGGTGACTATGCATTCGGGCGTCCCACCCGCATTACGGCTCGGACCTATGTCGGCACCAAGGGTGTGATCGATATTCAGCGCGAGGCAGAACTGGCGGGCATGATCCATAGCAAGGGCGTCATGACGCTGGCCGGATACCTCGCCGGAAAATTTGCCGGGTCCCATCCCTTCGCGATGAGCGCCTCGTTGACGTTCGAGCAGACCTACTCGGAGGTGGAAGGAGACAGCGCGGCTGTGGCCGAACTCGCCGCCATTCTTTCCAGCCTTGCTGATCTGCCGATCCATCAATGGCTGGCCGTCACTGGTTCAGTCAATCAGTTGGGAGAAATACAGCCGATCGGTGGCGTAAATGAGAAGATCGAGGGGTTCTTCGAGTCCTGTTCTCGCAAGGGGTTGACCGGCAGACAGGGCGTGGTCATCCCCGCACGAAATACGAAACATTTGGCCCTTCGGCGCGACGTGGTGGAGGCTGTGGAATCCGGACTTTTTTCCGTCTATGCCGTGAACACGATTGAAGAAGCCCTGGAACTGCTCACCGGCATTGCAGCCGGTGAACGAGGGCTCGATGGGACCTACCCGCCCGACAGCGTCTTTGGCCGCGCCGCTCAACGATTGGAAGAGATGGCACAAGCTGTGGCGGAATGGGGTGACGGAGAAGAAAAACCAAGCGGGCACATCATCACAGAGCTGTAGTCCGCTAAAGCAGTGGACGATGAATCTGCTGTCCACAAGAACCACTTGTTCTGGTTCGCTCGAAAGAATGGAGGTCACAGTGGAACACATGAAAGTGTCAATCGGGGCCTTGGCGATTGTGCTTGGGCTATCTCTAATTGCGGGCGAAGCTCCTGCACAATCGGCCCCCGACTGGGGAAAGGCCGAATTCGAGTCGAACTGCGCCAGCTGCCATGGTGTTGGTGGGAAAGGTGACGGCCCGCTGTCAGAGAGCTTTCGTACGAAAGCGGCGGACTTGACCACTCGCGCCAAGAGAAATGATGGCGTCTTTCCGGCGCAGCGCGTTTATGAAATCATCGACGGGCGTCAGGAGGTAGCAGCTCATGGCCCGCGTGCGATGCCAGTGTGGGGTCGGGACTACCAGAGGCAAGTGCCAGACGTTATGCTCGGAGACATACAAATCTATGGACTGAAGGACGCGGTCGTGCATAACAAGCTGGTCGCGCTTGTCGACTACTTGCATCGGCTACAAGTGAAGTAGCCCGCAACAAGGTTGGAACTGCTCACCGGCATCATGTCCGGCGAGCGAGGCCTCCGAACATATCATCATGGAGACGTGATGAACGATTCGAGCCGGGCCTTGATCTGATCCCGCACCGTTCAGAAGGCATTCTGCCGGTCTTCCAGAGATCCCGTCGCGGCGGCTGGGTCCTCTCGAAACTCCAATGGACTAGACGCCCTGCGTGAGGCCCAACGAGGGTATGTATCCTTGGCCCGATCGCACACCGTGATCACGTAGTCGAATGCCTGGTCGGTGAACTCGTCCACGCTCTTTGACCGCTGAGCTGAAATATCAATGCCAAGCTCCTGCATCGCCGCCACAGCACCTGGATTCAGACCGACGGGATGCGTCCCGGCGCTGGAGACGTCATACCGGTCTCCAGCCAGATGACGAAGCAGTCCCTCTGCCATCTGACTGCGCGCTGAATTGCCCGTACAGAGAAACAACACTCGCCGCTTCATGAGCAGCACGTGGCTGCACAGCAGGCCGCTGAGCTCACCTCCGGCTTGGTTGCCCGAACGAACCCACTGATGAACTTGCCGTCGACGACCGGTGCAATGGCGTCAAGATTGAGATCGGTTCCCTCAAACAGATCACGAGCATCAGCGGCGGTATAGACCCGGGTCGGCTCGATGGAAACTCGTTCAAACCCCGCACGCTCAAGTTTCGCGATGTATTCCCCTTCCTCCAACGCACCCGCGACGCAACCGGCCCACAGCTCGATGCTGCGCTGAATTTCTTCCGGCATCTCCCCTCGGAGGACAATGTCCGAAACAGCCAAGCGTCCGCCCGGCTTCAACACACGGAAGGCTTCCGCCAGTACCAGATCCTTGTCGGGAGACAAATTGATGACACAATTGGAGATGATGAGATCGACGGAGTTGTCGGGCAACGGGATATGTTCGATGTCGCTCTTCAAGAATTCCACGTTCGTCACCCCAGCCTTCGCTTGGTTGGCCCTCGCCAGCTCTAACATTTCGTCGGTCATGTCCAAGCCGTACACCTTGCCGGTCGGCCCCACTCGACGCGCGGAAAGCAGCACATCGATCCCGCCGCCTGAGCCCAAATCCAATACCGTTTCTCCCGGCGCGATCTGCGCCAAGGCAGTCGGATTGCCACAGCCAAGCGACGCTCGCACCGCGTCTTCAGGAACCATGGCGGTCTCCTGATCTGCATAGAGGCCAGCGGTGATGGGATCGAGCTTTCCGGCTTCCAGCACGGTGCCGGTTCCACAGCACGAACGCCGTTCCTGCTGTTGTGCCTTTAGAGCCGCCTGTCCATATCTGGTCTTGATTTCATCTTTTAGTGTCTGCTCATTGGTCATGAAGCACCTCATATTAATGAATGTTGATCTATTGCGCCTTAAAAATTAGCAACAACGTCGCGCGGAAGCCGCTGACTTCGCTGCCTTCTTGAGCGAATCCACCAAGTCTTCCAGCTCCTCAATGGCCTGGGAACTGAGCGAATAATACATCCATCGCCCATCACGCCTATCCTCGACGAGCCCGGCATCCTTTAATACTTTGAGGTGAAATGACAGCCGAGACTGCGCAGCTTCCATCGCATCCGTTAGCTCACAGACACACTGCTCTCCATCTTTTAATCGTTCCAATAGCGCTAG
>CAZJOQ010000009.1:0-36685 GCA_964547625.1 uncultured Nitrospira sp. | reverse complement strand
CTAGGGATTCACCTCGCGCACAGTATCGTCACTCGCCATGGCTGGGTAGATCTGACACGCTCATTTATGCTTCTTCCAGTTGAATCGTTTCCACACGGACTTTGGCGACTCCTTGTTCGGTAAATCCAAGTTGTTCGGCTGCCCCTCGGCTCAGGTCGATTATTCTTTTCCCGGAATCTGGATTGTGGTCGCTGGGGAAGGGGCCACGGTCATTCACTCTCACAATGATCGACCGTCCATTCTCTAAATTCGTCACCTGGACGTGAATGGGAAGCGGTAGATATTTATGCGCCGCTGTCAGTGCTCTGGGGTTGAACAGTTCGCCGTTGGCCGTCATGTGACCTCCTTGCTGGCGCCTGGTTTCTTCTCCATACCACGATGCCAAACCCGTCTCTTCATACGTCTGTGCGCTGGCAAGGGTCATCGGCACATACTGGCGGCCCTTGACGGTATAGGGCGCGTTTTTTACCCGTCCAAGACGAATCGCCTCTTTGACCGGCAGCCCATCGATCGCCTCGATGTCATCCCTCATCAAGGGATACTCCAATGGAGCACGGACGACCTCAAAGGTAAATTTCCCTATCTGATACACAATCTTGGTGGTCGCCTTCGTAAACTGATAGGTTCCTCGAACGACCCATATCGTGCCTTTCACTGTCTTCTTGACGGCACGGTAGCCCGTCTTGATTGCCGAGAAGGTTGTCTTGATCGCAGAAAAGGACGTCTCAATCACCGAACAGGACGTGAGCGTCAGGAGAGTAGCGAGAAGGAGCAAGGGAAGGGCAAATCGAGACGCGCGGAGATTCTCACAAAACCCTCCTGCGGTTGAATGAGGGGACTTCATGAGCCGCCTTTCGTGACGGATGTGATTATATCTTTATCCCGAGGACGCTCATCGGAGCTATTGGGATCAAAATGGATCAGCCATGCGTCCCATCTGAAATGCGGCAGGTGGGCTTGGACCGTGGCGCTGGCCATGCGCATCGCGGATTCCTCTGCAATATGCAAAATTGTGTAGGCTGTGGGCTTCACAATGGTTCACAAAGTGATCCGACTCAAGGCCGCATCTCTCATCAGCCATTCGAAAAAGTTTCAGACTAGCTCAGTGAATGGCCACCTGTACCTGCGAAAGCAATAGCGAATAGTAAAGGGAGAACGTATTTCTGATCAAGGACTTACAGTAGGAAAGGACCGTTAATCCAGCGGAGGTGCCGATTCATTTTCAGAAAAGATGGTTTTTACTATTTGAATATCACGACATGCGGTATTTTTGTTGCATACGGCATTCATGAAATATAGTTGTTACAATAAAGCTAACCTTTCACAGCTCCAGCCGAGACGGCGCAATGCCAATCTCACGCAGTCGATATCGAAGGCAGTATCTGGAATTGGTCAGCCACCTCGCCTTCACCGACGCCCGCGCAAATGAGTTGTTCGCAACCGACCGCAAGGATGGTCGAAATGCTCGGCTTGTGGCGCGTGGCGAAATGGAGGATCAGATGGATGACGCGCTGGCGCCCGCCAGAGGAATTCTGAATGGACTGCGCATCTCGCTCCTGCTGTGGAGCGTTATTGGTCTCGCTTTCTTCCTGACGTAAGAACATCCAACCAAGCCACCTATTTTTCTACGACGAGCTTACACATTCTCATGAATGTGAGGATCAAGCCGTGAAGTGTCGCGACGACCAGTTGCAGTCTCGCCCGAAGGCATTCCCTGATCATCGGAACTCTCCAAAAAATATAAGTACATCGGGCACTTCCCATCCCCCCTTGCTTGACTCATTTCTAGGTGTCTGTTATATAAGGCTGCGGTACGTTTGTGTACGTTGTAAGGAAACGTATTAAGGGAGACCTGCTATAGATGTCGGTCTTTCGCCTGCCGCATTTATTTCTTTTGAGTCCTAACCATTCATGAACATCATCAAGGCGTTTTTCAATCGCCTCTCTGTTAGTTTGCTCTCCAATGCGCAGGAACGTTTCGATCCTGCGACGGAGTTTACGCCGGTTGCTTCGCTTCGGTTGGTGTCGGATAAGCCGGTCGTTCTGCCGTCATTGGATTCTTCAACGGTTCGAAGGCCCATTGGTCATGCTGTCAGTCAACCTGATGCGGTGGATGACGCAATCAGGCGGAGTCAGTCGTGGTTTTTCAGTCGACAGCATGTGGAGGGATACTGGGTTGCCGAGCTGGAAGCAGATACGACGCTGACCTCCGAATATTTGATGCTTCGTCGATTTCTCGATCGTGTGGATCCCGAACGGGAGCAAAAGGCCGTTCAATATCTTAAGGCGACACAGCTATCCGATGGGGGATGGCCGATCTACTACGGCGGGCCGGCCGAGATCAGTGCTTCGGTCAAGGCTTATTTTGCGCTCAAGCTGAGCGGTGTGTCAGCGGACGAACCGTGCATGATCCGGGCCAAAGAGCGAATCCTAGCAATGGGCGGTGTCCTGCAAGCGAACGTGTTCACCAAGATCACGCTGGCGTTGTTCGATCAGTATGATTGGGAAGGCGTTCCCCACATGCCTGTCGAGATCATGCTGCTTCCAAAGAAATTCTACTTCAGCATCTATGCCATTTCGTATTGGTCCCGGGCGGTCTTGATTCCATTGCTGATCGTGTTCGCTCACCGACCGGTCTGCCAGATTCCGCACGAGCAAGGCATCGACGAATTGTATCCAATCCGTCGGGAGGAGGTGCGCTATTGGAAGTATCCTCCGTTCAATAAAGACCAGGCGTGGCTCACGCCCCATAACGTCTTTGTGGCGTTGGATGCGATGTTGAAGTTGTATGACAGGATGCCCATGCGGGTGCTGCGGGAGAAGGCGCTTCATAAAGCCGCCACCTGGATGTTGGACCACCTCAAGGGGACTGGTGGGCTTGGTGCGATCTATCCGGCAATGGCGAACTCCATCATGGCGCTTGAGTGTTTGGGCTACGATGCGGATGATCCACTGGTCGTCAAGGCGCTTCGTGAAATCGAAGAGTTGGAAGTCTACGATTCCGTGAGTGTCGACGGTGAGGTGCTTCCTACGCTTCATCTGCAGCCTTGTTTTTCTCCTGTTTGGGATACGGCGTTATTGACAAATGCTCTGGTGGAGGCGGGAGTTCCGCAGGATCATCCGGCACTCCAAAAAGCCGGTCGCTATTTAATGTCCAGGCAAACAAAAACGGTGGGAGATTGGAGTATCTCTTCGCCGCATGCGGAACCGGGGGGATGGTACTTTCAGTTCGAGAACGAACTGTATCCCGATGTGGATGATTCGGCCGTGGTCATCATGGCGTTGTCTAAACTGAACCTTCCCGAGTGCGGCCGGGAAGTCGATGAATCTATTGGCCGTGGCATGCGGTGGGTGCTGGCGATGCAGGGTTCGGACGGCGGATGGGGTGCGTACGATAAAGATAACAATCGGGTGGTGTTTAATTATATTCCGTTTGCCGACCACAAGGCGTTGTTGGATCCCAGTACCGCTGATTTGGCCGGGCGATGTTTGGAGATGCTTGGCGCGTTAGGGTATGACAAGACGCATCCTGCTGCTGTGCGGGCTTTGGCGTTTCTGAAAAAAGAGCAGGAAGAGGACGGTAGTTGGTATGGGCGGTGGGGTGTTAATTATATTTATGGAACTTGGTCTGTCTTGGCGGGACTGAGAGCTATCGGGGAAGATCTCTCGACATCCTATATCCGTCGGGCTGTATCCTGGCTGGAGTCAAAACAGAACCCCGATGGTGGTTGGGGCGAGTCGTGCCTGTCATACAACGATTTCGAGCATCACGGGCAAGGAGGGGAAAGCATGCCTTCCCAAACCGCATGGGCATTGATGGCGCTCATGTCGGCCGGAGCGATCGATTCGTTCAGTGTGGCGCGTGGGGTGCAATTCCTTCTTCGTCACCAAAAGAAGGACGGATCGTGGGAAGAGATTGCCCATACCGGTACCGGATTCCCTCGGGTGTTCTATCTTCGGTACCACTGGTATTGCCAGTATTTCCCATTGTGGGCCTTGGCGATGTATCGGAACCTCCGTTCTCGGGGGAAGATGCGGGCCGATGAACTTCGCCATCACATCCAAGGAACTGACTCGTACCGGTCCGAGCATTGACCTCCGTCAATTCTGTTTCCCTGCTCCCGGCAGGTTCTGTGCCAAAGAAACGAACCGCTATTTTTGCTGCGACCCCGTGGGAAATGAATGCGGTTCAGTCAGCATTCCCTCCTGGTATAGAACGATGTCTCGATGGTCTCTCCGTTCACGTTCACACTGTAGGAAACAGGGAATATTGGTTGACTCGAACTGGTATGGGATTGGAAAAAGCACGGCGCTGTGCCAAGCAACTCTTTGGCAGCCAAGCCTTTGATCTCATGTTGTCGACGGGATTTACCTGTGCGCTCGTTGAAGCTGAAATCGGAACGCTTTTGGCAGGACGCGAAGTCGTGCAGAGAACGGGGAAAAGTGTGCAATCTTCACAGGCCATGGCTGTGACGGGTGCTGAGCGGGAACTGGCGTTGGCGTTTGTTGAAACCATAGTGCCGCCTCGGCTCATTGGGAAGTTTGTCTCTACGGATCGTGTGGTCGGCATCACCAGGGACAAGCGAGAGTTTGCGGAGAGCACTAACGCGATTGGGCTCGATATGGAGAGTGCGGCCTTGGCTGCTGAAGCGCAACGAGCGCAGGTTCCTTTTCTGATCATTCGATCGGTTTCTGACCTTCTCGACGAAGATCTTCCGCTTGACTTCAATCTGTTTCTCAGGCCCACTGGGTGGATCAAAGGTATTGGGACGGTCTTGGCTGCACCGTCGTGCCTCTGGGGTCTTGGTCGGTTTCGTCGGCAGAGTGCAGCCGCCGCGCAAGCCTTGACGGAATTTTTCCGGCGCTACACAGCGGCCATGGCAACCAATCCACAACAGCGAGAACTCTCGCCGACATAACAATGCGATTTCCAGAAACCATCGGACGGTGGGCTCTCACATATGTGACCGAAATGGGACGGATGCTGATCTTCTTGGTCTCGTCCTTTGCCTGGTTAGCACGTCCGCCATTCCGGATTACTCAGATCGTTAAGCAGCTCCACTTCATCGGATACAAATCGACGTTTGTCGTCGTGCTGACTGCTGCCTTTACTGGAATGGTCTTGGCGTTGCAGGGTTACTACACGTTACGGAAGTTCGGCTCCGAAGGATTGCTGGGTTCCGCGGTAGCACTCAGTATGATTCGTGAACTGGGACCGGTGCTGGCTGCACTCATGGTGACGGCTCGAGCCGGTTCGGCTATGACGGCGGAGATCGGGATTATGCGGATCACGGAACAGATCGACGCGCTCGATACTATGGCCATCAATCCTCTTCAATACCTGATCGCCCCGAAACTCGTCGCAGGCTTAATTGGGGTTCCGTTGCTCGTCGCGATTTTCGATGTGGTGGGAATCTATGGCGGCCATCTGGTCGGGGTGGACTTGCTCGGGGTAAACTCCGGCTCGTATTGGAACTCGATCGAGTCTGCGGTGGAATGGAAAGATGTCTATGGCGGGATCCTCAAATCCATCAGTTTCGGGCTGATTATCAGCTGGGTTTGTTGCTATAAAGGGTTCTACACCAGGATGAGTGCCGAGGGCCTCGGCACTGCCACGACCGAAGCTGTCGTGTTGTCATCGGTCGTGATTCTCGTGTGGGACTATTTTTTGACGTCGGTTCTCTTGTAGCCATGCTGAAGCTCGTCGGTGTGACGAAGACGTTGGGTGGCCAACCGGTCTTGCGAGGGATTGATCTGGTCATTCCAGAGGGGAAACTTACAACGATCATCGGTCGAAGCGGAGAAGGGAAGAGCGTCCTGCTGAAGCACATGATCGGTCTGTTTCAGCCGGATTCCGGAGAAGTCTGGGTTGACGGCGTGGAGATTTCACGACTTCGTGGACAGGCCCTGAACGAAGTCCGGAAACGGTTTGCGATGCTGTTTCAGGGGGCGGCGTTATTTGATTCGTTGACGGTCTTTGAAAATGTCGCGTTTCCCCTCCGGGAAAAGCTTCGCATGAAAGGTGGCGAGGTAACTCACCGGGTGGAGGAAAAGCTTGAGCAGGTCGGATTGGCAGGCATGGGCCACAAGTTTCCGGCTGAACTGAGCGGTGGCATGCGCAAGCGTGCCGGTCTAGCTCGCGCATTGGTGATGCAACCGGAAATTATCCTCTTCGACGAACCGACAACCGGGCTCGATCCGCTCATGGCCAAGTCGATCCACGATCTCATCACGGGTATGCAGCGGAAGTTTGGGTTTACTGCTGTAATGGTGAGCCATGAAATTCCGGAGATCTTCGGCATTTCCGATTATGTGGCGATGTTGAAGCAGGGGAAGATTGCGGCGATGGCCGAGCCATCGGCGTTTCAACAAACAGCAGATCCTGAAATTAGAGAATTCATCTCGGTTGGTGGGACGGTGCCGCTAACCAGAGCAGTCGCCGCAAGTTAGAGGAGCCCCAGGATGGACAAGGGCAAGCTGGAATTAGTTGTGGGCGTATTTGTATTAGTAGGAATCGTCTCTCTGGGGTATCTCTCGATCAAGCTCGGTAAGTTGGAAATTATCGGCGGAGATCTCTATGAAGTGGAGGCGTTGTTTAACTCAGCGTCAGGGTTAAAGCCCGGAGCGACGGTGGAAATCGCCGGTGTCGAAGTCGGGCGCGTCAAGGCCATCAGTCTCAAAGAAGATAGGGCAATGGTGAAGTTGGCGGTGCAGAACGGAACGAAGCTGTATTCCGATACGATCGCCTCTATCAAAACCAGGGGGATCATTGGAGAAAAATTCCTCGCGCTCTCGCCTGGTGGAGGAGGGGATCCGCTGAAACCCGGAGATATCATTCGTGATACAGAAGCAGGTCTAGACCTTGAGGAGTTAGTGAGCCAATACGTTCATGGCAAAGTCAATTAAGCTGATCTGGTAAGGCCGGTGGGCGAGGATATGGAAATTCGGCAGAGGGAGAGAGTGTAATGATGGCTATGAGGGTTCTTAGGCGTGGGCGAGCCTCTTTCCGCTGGGGAGCTATTGCGTTCTTGACGGCCCTCATCGTTGGGTCGTTGGTCGTTCCAGGATACGCGGGCGCTCCAACGGAAGCCATGAAAGCGACCGTTGACGAGGTGCTTCGCATTGTTCGCGATCAAGACTTGAAACAGAAGAACAAATCCGACGAACGTCGGCACCAGCTTGAAAAGGTCGTATCGGCTCGATTTGACTATACGGAAATGTCCCGCCGGGCACTGGGGGCTCCTTGGAATCAGTTGACTGATCAGCAGAAGCAAGAATTCGTCGATCTCTTTCGGACGTTGCTCACCAATTCGTATGCAGACAAGATTGAAACCTATTCGGGCGAAGGGGTGGAATATTTGAACGAGCGGATGGAAAAAGAGTACGCAGAAGTGCGGACTAAAGTCCTCTCTGGGAAAACCGAGATCCCGCTCGATTATCGATTGATCAATAAAGCCGAAGACTGGCGGGTCTATGATGTTGTTGTGGACAATATTAGCCTAGTGAACAATTATCGCGGACAGTTTACGAAAATTCTTCGCGCATCATCGTATTCCGATCTCGTGGATCAGCTCCGTAAGAAATCCGAGAAACTCAAAGCGCCATAACGTCGGCTTGCGGGACCACGAGAACGTGTATGCGTAGCCTTGCGCTCAGTCTGACATGCCTCTTGCTTTGGAGCTTGTGCCCATTTCCCCTGGACCCGGCCCATGCAGATGTGAAGTTTTTCCCTATCCCTGCCATAAGCACGAGTAAAAACGACGGCAACGATATCGGGATGATCGTCCCGGCGCTCATCACGGGGCCGGATGGGGATCTCAAATATTTGGTCGCGCCGATGGTGGTCCACAACTCGATCGTCGGCACTCGTGGGACAGTGAACCTGTTCCGTTACGAGCCAGGAGGAAAAGAACTCCGGGGCATTGCGTCTTGGACTGAGCGGATCGAACGAAAATTCCTGTTGAGTTATGTCGATCCTGGTTTCAGTAATGGACGGTACAGCATCGGGTTCAGCGCCATGCACTTCAAGAATGCCACGGTACGCTTTTTTGGGCTTGGCCCGACCACCGTTCAAGGGCAGGAGACAAACTATACGGCCCCCGAAACGAGGTTGAACTGGAGATTCGGCGTCTATGCGAACGAGGTTACACAAATTGCGATCAGCCAACGATTCCGACATATGCAATCGATTGAGGAGGGCGGGACGAAACTCCCGTTTACGGGAAATATTTTCCCCTCGGCTCCCGGTGTGGAAGGGGCGACGATTCTTGGCCAGCGGGTCAGCTTCCATTATGATACGCGCAATAATTTGGTCACACCGACCGATGGAACGGCGATCAATGCCTATGCCGAGCTCAACTATAACTTCAAGAGCGGCGCGGAGCCAATGTATTCGAGGTATGGACTCGAGGTGAAGAAAATGTTCGCCAGCGAGTCCAAGCGAGCGATCTTGGTTGTGCGTGGGGAACTGCAAGCCACGCTGGGCACGGATGTTCCGTTCTACGAGCAAAGCTCGTTAGGAGGACAAGACAATCTGCGCGGTTTTGGCGTGGACCGGTACATCGATAAGCAACTGATTGCGCTCAGTGTTGAGGAGCGCATTCATATCCTGCGGACGCGCCTCGCCGGCGTCATGGCGGACTTTGAGATCGCGCCATTCATCGATACCGGGCAGGTCTTCAACTCCTTTAAAAATGTGAGCTTCAAGGACTATCGTATCACGCCGGGCGTCGGATTTCGGGGAATCATCAGACCCAACGTGGTGGGACGAATCGACTACGGGTTTAGTAAAGAAGGGGGAGCCATTTTTGCCGGACTGGATTTTCCCTACTAAGTCAAACGTCAGGTCTGCGCAACGGTCGATTGACCGTGCGTCTCCGGACGGCACCACCCATGAGTCGATTTCAACCGCAAGTATCTTGGGTAAGTGCTTGACATCATATGGTTCCTGTGTGAGACTTCACCAAACTTTAGTGCCTCTGATTAGGAGATATCAGTTTGCGTGTGACGTTGACACACAGCTGACGGAAGAAGAAAGAAGGAGACCAATCTATGTCTATTCTTAAGACGATTCATAGTCCGGCAAATCTGAAGCAGTTGTCTCCTGATCGGTTTCCGGCTTTGTGTCAGGAGATTCGCGAGCAGATTATCGGAGCGGTCTCGAATGTCGGAGGACACCTGGCCTCGAATTTGGGTGTCGTCGAGCTCACGGTCGCCTTACAGTATCTCCTGGACACGCCGAACGACAAGATTGTTTGGGATACGAGCAATCAATCTTATACACATAAACTCCTCACTGGCCGACGGGAGCAATTTCATACGTTGCGGCAATACGGTGGGCTGAGCGGGTTTTGCAAGCGGGAGGAGAGTGAGTACGATACGTTCAACGCGGGCCATGCCGGTACCGGTGTATCGGCTGCCTTCGGTATGGTCGAGGCTCGAGAACAGTTGAAGCAGAAGAATAAAGTTGTCTGCGTCGTGGGTGACGGTGCCATGACGGCAGGGATGACTCTCGAAGGGCTGCATCATGCAGGAGGACTTGGGAAAGACTTTCTCGTGATCTTGAACGACAATCAGATGTCGATCTCGAAAAACGTCGGCGCTATTTCCGCGTATCTGAGTCGAACCATCACGGGTGAGTTCTACGGAAAGATGCGGGAAGAGACCGGACAGCTGTTGGGCAAGATTCCCCACATTGGGTCCGACATGCAAAAACTCGCTCGTCGGGCGGAAGAACTCGCCAAAGGTGTCATTCTGCCGGGGTTGCTCTTTGAGGAATTAGGCTTCCAATACAGTGGTCCGATCGATGGGCACAACTTTGAGCATCTGCTCCCGACGCTTGAGAATGTATTGAAAATGAAGGGGCCGGTCTTGCTTCATGTCATCACGAAGAAGGGGCTTGGCTACGAGCCAGCCATGAAGAACCCGGTGTGGTTCCATGCCTGCCCTCCATTTGTTCTGGAGACGGGTGCACCGGCGAAGAAAGCAGCACGCCCTTCCTATACGGCGATCGCCATGGATGCGCTGGTCAAATTGGCTCGCGAGGATAAACGCGTCGTGGCCATTACGGCGGCGATGTGCGAAGGTACCGGGTTGACTGCTTTTGAAAAGGAATTCCCGGACCGGTTGTACGACGTTGGTATTGCTGAGCAGCACGCCGTGACGTTTGCAGCGGGGCTGGCGGCACAGGGGATGAAGCCGGTTGTCGCGATGTACGCGACGTTCCTCCAGCGCGCGTATGATCAGGTCGTGCACGATGTCGCCACCCAGAATCTTCCGGTCACTTTCTGCATTGATCGCGGTGGGCTCGTCGCTGAGGATGGGACGACCCATCACGGTGCATTCGACTATGCCTACCTGCGCCACGTTCCCAATATGGTGGTGATGGCTCCGAAGGATGAAAACGAACTGCAGCATATGGTGAAAACCTGCCTGGAGTTTAACGGGCCGATTTCCGTGCGCTATCCGCGCGGGGTGAGCCTTGGCGTCAAGATGGATTCGACTCCCCAGGCGCTCCCGATTGGGAAAGGGGAGCTCCTGAAATCAGGAACAGATGTCGCCATCTTTGCGATCGGTGTCTCCGTATGGCAAGCCGTCGAGGCGGCCGAGCGGCTCGGCAAGGAAGGTATCTCCACGGCTGTCGTAAACGGTCGATTTGTCAAACCGCTTGACCAGGAGCTGATCGCGGATGTGGCCAAGCGAGCGCGGTATGTTGTAACTGTGGAGGAAGGTTGCAAGATCGGTGGCTTTGGCTCAGCTGTACTGGAGGCTCTTTCAGATGCCGGTGTGACGGATGTGAAGACCAAGGTCTTGGGCTTGCCTGATTGGTACATTGAACAGGGGCCCCAAGATCTCTTGCGTGAACGATACGGCTTGACTGCTGAGGGGATCTACCAAAGTGTGAAGGAGCTGGTCGGCAAGGTGCCAGCGGTCAAATCTCAATTCGCTGGTGCGACGCTAGGCAGCCATCTTCCCCATGGCGACGAACAGGGTAGCTGAGTTAGGTTGGGTCACAGCATGAAAATGGCAGTCAACACCAGATGCATATAGCACGACGAAAAACCAGACAGATCTCCGTCGGTAACGTCAAAATCGGCGGCGATGCTCCCGTTTCCGTGCAATCCATGTGTTCGACGGATACGCGTGATGTGGTTGCGACGATAGCACAGATTCACCAGCTCGAAGCGGCCGGCTGCGAACTCATTCGCGTGGCGGTTCCAGATGATGAAGCCGCACAAGTGCTTCCGCAAATTAAAGCGGCTATGACGGTGCCGCTGATTGCCGATATCCACTTCGATCATCGCTTGGCCTTAAAAGCTGCGCAAGTCGTCGATTGTGTCCGTATCAACCCCGGCAATATCGGAGCCTGGTGGAAGGTGGAAGAAGTGATCAAGGCTGTGAGTGAACGGGGCATTCCCCTTCGGGTCGGTGTGAATGGAGGGTCACTCGAACGCCCGCTGCTGGAAAAATACGGTTGGCCTTCCCCAGAGGCGTTGGCAGAGTCAGCACTCAATGCCGTGCATGCGTTGGAAGACGTGGGCTTTACCAACCTGAAAGTGTCGCTGAAAGCGTCGGACGTGCACCATGCCATCGATGCGTATTGGCTCTTCGCTCACCAGTCGGATTATCCGCTTCACATTGGAATTACAGAAGCCGGGACAGCCATGACCGGGGCGGTGAAGTCTTCCATTGGCCTTGGCTACTTGCTTTCGCAGGGTATCGGAGACACGTTACGTGTGTCGCTGGCTGCTGATCCCGTCGACGAAGTCAAAGTCGGTTTTGAGATTTTAAAATCGCTTGAGTTGCGTCATCGAGGTATTAATGTCATTGCCTGCCCGACGTGCGGGCGCGTTGAGATCGATGTTGTCCGAATGGCGAATGAGTTGGAGAAAAAGCTGGGCCATATCAAGACTCCATTGAACGTCTCGGTGCTCGGGTGTGTGGTGAATGGAATCGGCGAAGGTAAAGAGGCGGACATCGGGATCGCCGGCGGCGAGGGGAAAGGTATCTTGTTCAAGAAAGGCAAGCTTGTTCGTAAGGTTCCGATGGAAGAATTGATGGAAACCTTGATTCAAGAAGTGGAGCTGCTTGCCAAGGAAAAAGAGGCGGAAAGCAGTGGCGAAGCGATCGTGCCTCTTCCCTCAAACGAGTGGGAATCACTGATGCCCCATTCGGAGCCTCGCTCATCGCTCGGGAAAGAGATCCCCGTATTACCTCACCGATAGACGCGCTCTGGTCAACGCCTCTCCTGCTGCTGGATTCAAGTTTCCGACTGACAGTGCGAGGCGTTCTTGCGAGTCAAGAATGAGTGTCGGTACGCGAATGCGGTAACAATTCATGATTTATCAGATGGAAGAGTTCCTCCGGTCGAATCTTTTTGCACGAGTGGTAAAAATTGGCCTGGTCGTTGCGGCGATGGTACACGGGTACATTATCTCCTTTGGGCGATCGTTTCACTTTCGAGACATCGATATTCATCGGGAGATCGGCCGGCGATTTCTCTCAGGTGAATATCTGTACGCAAACGATTACTGCTACATGTATTTGCCGACCACCGGTATCTATTTCGCCCCCTTGCTTATTCTCAACAGAAATCCAAGCCTGGCTTTGCGTTACGCCGTCGCAATCGGCTGTTTGGTCGTAACGATCATTCTGTTCCACCGGATGGTGTGTAGCTCCGCAAACTTGAAAGGGAGGGGTGGGCTGCTGCTCGGCGTGGGAGCAGGAGCGTTGACGTTGCAATTTATCTTGAACGATCTCGACGATGGCGGTCCGCATCTGATGCTGCTGGGCATTCTAGCTGGGGGGGTCTATTCTATATGGGTTGGAAGGGAACGGCTGGGCGCCGCCTTGATCGGGCTCGGCATCGTCCTCAAGATCACCCCTGCGCTCTTCGTGCTACTGTTTCTTTGGAAGCGTCAGTGGCGTGTTGCAGCGTACACAGTCCTCGCCACACTAATCTGGATCTTGCTGCCAATTCTGTACATGGGGCCTACGAGTTGGTGGGAACATCACACTGAATGGACGAACAATGCCGTGATGTCCGTCCTGGATCGGCAGGCAGAAGGTCGGCAAGAAAACGAATTACAAAAGGCCAACCTCTCTCTCCGGCATACTATGCTGCGCTATCTGGTAACCTATTCGTCGACGCATCGGCTTCGGCAAGTGGACCCCGGATACAAACCGGTCATGGATCTGCCGTCTCCCGCCGCCAATGCGATCGTCGCGATTGCGGGACTCAGTCTGCTTGGACTCTTCGCGTGGTCAAGCCGGCGGGCGTTTCAAGGGCCGGGAGATTCCACATGGGGACGGGATTGCGCAGGGACCCTGATCCTCGCCTTGTTGTTCTCTCCGATCACCTGGGACCAGCATCTGGTGTGGATGATACCGGCGGGGCTCGTCGTCGTGGCGGCTGCGGCCCGGATGAGCGGCAGTTTGACCAGCGCTGGGTATGCCGTATTGGCTGCGTATATCGTGCTCACAATGGTGCTGAATTATGAAGTTGTGGGTTCGGCCAAATGGGAAGCGCTGAAAAGCTATCACCATCTTGGTATTGCAATACTGATCTTATTCGGGCTCCTCCTCGCGAGTGCAGGTACTCGGAACGAGCTTCAGTCGTCTTTTATGAAACCAAACCCCGGATCTCCAGCTACGGCAGGCGAGGGGTAGTTCGGCGTCGGAGCAAAAGAGTTGGTGAGCCTATGGGTTGCAACTGCGTGTTGTGTTCAAGGAAACGAAGCGACTATAATGCCGCCTCCCGGGGCGCCGTACCCAAGTGGTAAGGGAGCAGTCTGCAAAACTGCGATGCAGCGGTTCGAACCCGCTCGGCGCCTCCAAAGAGCACTTGCTTGCCCCGAAGCGGATGCAACTGTTCTTGGCGACAGGAGAAGACACCTTTTTCTAATACCGCATATCGTGTGTGCCCTATCTAATTCTAGCTTCATTGTCTCTGGTGCGAACGCGTATGTACCTCAATCTGCGGATGAGTACTGTAGTCAGTTTGAGTTTGCTTGTAGATGAGGGGGTATTGCTGCCTGATACCGGACACGTAATATGAGAGCGAGGAAATTGACGGCACCTGTGCATGATGTTAAGATCTGATTCATTCTTGTGCTTCCATGTAGGCTGCCTGAAGCAGCCGTTCAAATAAAGTAGATTAAAAAAGTCAATTATGTAAGGAGAGCGGAATGGCTGTTCCGATTTCCCAGATGTATACAGTAGCGACGTATGTCCTCTCCCAGAAACTGAAGGGAGTGAAACGGTATCCCTTAGTGCTCATGCTTGAGCCGCTCTTTCGTTGTAACTTGGCCTGCGCGGGCTGCGGAAAGATCCAGTACCCCGACCATGTTCTTGATAAACGGTTAACACCCGAGCAATGCTGGGCGGCGGCGGAGGAATGCGGGGCGCCTATGGTAAGCATCCCGGGTGGTGAGCCTCTCATTCATCCTGAAATCGCACAAATCATACAGGGCTTAGTGGATCGAAAGAAGTATATTTATCTCTGCACCAATGCGATTCTCTTGGAACGCAAGCTGGACGACTATAAGCCTTCGAAATACCTTACATTCAGTGTCCATATGGATGGGCTCAAGGATGAGCATGATCTGGCCGTATGTCGAGATGGCGTCTACGAGGTAGCGGTGAAAGCCATCAGGGCGGCTGTCAAACGGGGCCATCGAGTTACGACAAATACCACGTTGTTCGACGATGCAAATCCTGAGCGGGTCAGAAAGTTTTTTGATGAAATGATGGCACTGGGTGTTGAAGGTATGACCATCTCACCAGGGTATAGCTATCAAAAAGCCCCGGATCAACAGCATTTCTTGAAACGGGCCCGAACCCAGGAGCTATTTTCTAAAATCCTGACTCAGCCCAAATCGGGCTGGCAGTTTAATCAATCTCCATTGTTTTTGGATTTCCTCATGGGACGGCGTGAATATCAGTGCACTCCCTGGGGTAATCCGACCTATAACGTCTTTGGGTGGCAGAAGCCTTGCTATTTGCTTCAGGAAGGTTACACGAAGACGTTCCGTGAGTTGATGGAATTGACGGAGTGGGAGAATTACGGAACCGGTCGAAATGAAAAGTGCGCTGATTGTATGGTTCACTGCGGCTACGAGGCGTCGGCTGTTGAGGATACGTTTAGCACTATCTCCGGTTTTGCGCGAACCGCCAAATTAACCTTGTCGCCTACTTCGCGTTAGTCGTTAACCGCTCACCGTTCATCGTAGCCTGGCAATATGTGCATTAAGGAATGGATTATGGCGAGCGGCCTCTTGAAATGACTGACACCAAGGATCACACTATCACTGGTTCTCTTGAAGGGCGAGTGTTCACGCCAGGCTCAATGAAAGAGACTGCGGAGGCGATCGAGCTTGCATTCGATTACCGTGGCGACGTGACGCTGATGTTACGGTCCAGTGAATCAGTGGCTGGATATATCTTCAATCGTCAGGACACCGGTAGTGATCCATATCTTGAAATATTTCCCGCAGACCGTCTGAATCCTCGGTGTATTCCGTACCGCGACATTGTCACGATTGCATTTTCGGGTATAGATACAGCAAACGGCAAGTCTTGGGAATCCTGGGTGTCAAAAAAGGAGTCAGAGCGACGAGCGGAAGCTGAAAAAAATGAGGCAGTCGCACGCACGAAAGGCTATCTCTGATCCACTCTCCTCTACTGCTGATTCTGAAGAGACGACGCACTCCAGCATCATCCAAAATGACGGCTGTTTCGTTGACAAAGATTTGGCTCTGTGCTAGAAACCCCTGCCCAAATAGAATGCGCTCGCTGCGATGGAGCGTGTGCGTCTTCGAAGGAGTGAGCAACGAGTCAGCAATCAATTTTGCAGCGCAATGGGCGACGTCGAGTAAGCTTAAGCGTTCTAGCTTGCTGTGTCTTGATGGGTGCCGTATTTCCTCCCGTGGCTCGCACCACTCATGAGGCGGACCATCGTTTCATGGTTCAAGGGTATGTGTGCGGACCGGATGGAAGTGCGGTTTCCAATGTAGACGTACTCGTCAAAGATACGAAAATTTCGTATGGGCAGGTTGTGAGGACGGATGGAGATGGGCACTATAAGGCAACCTTCCATCTTCACAACGACAATCTTGGAGATCCCATTCTCGTAGAGGTCAGGGGGGAACAGCAACATCTGAAGGTTGACTTCGATCCGAAAGACCTTGAAAGTGAGCGAAAGATCCAAGTTAATTTTGGAGCAGGTTGTGATAAGGGTGGCCCTCCTGTCTGGCTGTGGTGGGGAAGTGGCGGGATGGTCTTGGCGGCGGGTACCATTATCGGTATGAAGCTTGTCCGTTCTCAGCGGAGGCAGGAGCGTGGCAAGGTCAAATTGCACAGTAAGCGTAAATCATAATCGCCGATGACGGGCCTTGAGGGCTGCGGAGTACCTCGCCGAATCGGTCGATAGGTGGGCGAGGGCCAGTGTGCAGAGTGATCAAGTGGGTGGAACGGAGACGCTTTTGTTAGGGGTGTAGATACCTCGACAGAAGCGTTTTTTATTGTGTGCCGAGGTTTTTGTCGTATGCTCGCTGAAGCTCGACGGTCAAATGATAAATCATAGTGGAGTGATTGAGTGATGTTATTACAGTTGGGGTATATACGGACGGTATTGATGGCAATGAGTCTCGGGCTGCTCGCGGGTTGTACTGAAGGTGGTAAAGAGGGGTCAATTGTTCCGCCGCCTCCAGCACCGGCAGAATATGCAGACAAACATATGCCGCCTGACTGGTGGGGAGATGCTCAGAAGCTGGAAGAGGGCCGAAAGCTCTACCTTGGTGAGGCAAATCCAGATGTGAAATGTGCCAGCTGTCATGGGAGTGACGGGAAACCCGTAAAAGCAGGGGCCACAGATTTCAGAAATCCTGAGCGCATGAAGTTGTATTCTGATTCAGTGTGGTTTTGGCGCATAGCCGAGGGAGTCCCCAATACCAAGATGAAGGGTTGGAAGAGCAAGCTCTCAGAGGATGACGTATGGAAGCTTGTGCTGTATGAGCGGAATTTTGGACTGTCAGGAAAAATGTGGAATGAAGAACAGAAACAGTGGATGGATGCGGGTGATAATTGAAAATATCGGCTAGATTCAGCAAGCAAGGGGGCATTGAGGCATCGTGAAAAAAATCTGGCATAGTCTCCTGGCTCTTATTGCGCTCTGCCTGTTGGTTGCGCCTGCTGTCTACGCTCAGGAGCTTGGGACGTCCTCGGTGGATCTTCCATACACCGGCAATCGCACGGCTGTCTGGGTTGTCGCGCAACTCCATATCTTATTCGCCGCCTTCATTCTGGGAGCCCCGATCTTCGTTGTCATAGCTGAGTGGCTGGGCTATCGCAAGCAGGACCCACGGTACGATCGTATGGCGAAAGAGATTACCAAGGTTACGGTTATCCTTTTCAGCATGACGGCAGTGACCGGCGGCTTATTCATTTTTATCCTGCTCGCAGCCTATCCTCAATTCACCACCTGGTTCATCAATCAATTCTATGTCGTCTTCGCGATCCTCTATCCGGCGCTGTTCATCGTAGAGACAATCCTAATGTATGCGTATCTCTATACCTGGGACATCTGGAAGGGTGAAAAGAAAGGGCGACACATCGCGCTGGGCATAGTCTTGAATCTCGTCTGTCTGCTCATTCTCTTTGTGATCAATGGTCCCACGTCGTTCATGAACACTCCGCCAAAGGCCGAGGGGGTCTCGCCTCAGGATTTTCTCGCGGCGGCGACCTTATGGGATAAGATTGCGAATCAAAGCTGGTTCCCTCTAAGTTTGCATAGGATTGACGGCAATGTCGCGTTCGGTGGGTTTATTGCCGGTATGATCGCCGCTTATATGTACATGGGCTCGAAGACGCAGGAAGAGCGAGCCTATTACGATTGGATGGGTTTTATCGCTATTTGGATTGCGGTGGGAGGTTCGCTCTTACAGCCGTTCACGGGGCTGTTGCTGGCCTACGAAATGTGTGACTACGATTTTTCGTTTTGTCCTTACATGATGGCCGATCAGCTCTCGATGTTTTTCGAGGTACAGGGAATGATGATCGGGCTACTATTCTTGGCGATCAACTACTATAGTTGGCTCAGTGTGAAGCGAATCGAGGGCGCTGAAAAGGTGAGGATGACGATCCTGGCTCCCATCGTTCTGGTTGCCGTGCTTCCAGTGACGATGTGGGTAATGAACACCTACTGGATCCCTGACCCGATGTCGTTGGCCTTCTTGCTGCCCCTGGTCTTGTCACCATTCCTATTGGGGCGATTGGTTTCCGTAACCGTTTCTGCACGGACGGTCATCAAGATCGGCTTTATCGTGATGCTCATCAGCGACGCGGTGTGGCTCACCCCCAGTGGTTTCGTGGCCACTGGCAGTGATATGCCCGATGAGCTGAAGCTACCGGAAGGATGGGATTATCTCGCATCGATGCCGGCCAAGCTCTCCGCGATTATCGTGTTGGTGTTTGTGACTGTAGTCAATTATGTTCTCTACAACAGAACTATCAAACAGGGGACGATTCTGTGGGGGAAAATTGATTTCATGGCGCAATTCGTCCTGATTTTCTTGGCGTTCATCTCCACGTGGATCATGGGGTTGATGGGAGCCGTGAGGTCATTGCTCAAGAAATACTTCCATGCCTACAGCCTGGTGTCGGACTTCACGGTGGAGTCATTTACACCCACGCTTTCCTATTCTGCGTGGTGGATTACCGGGATCACCGTCAGCTTTCTCGTCATTGTCACGCTGGCTGCGCTGGTGGCGCTCCGCCCATCCGTTTCAAAAGTGCGTGAGCCGGAGGTGAATCCAATCCCTGTTGGAGCGAAGTAAGTGGGAGTCATTTCAACGTTGGTAAGTCTTATCAGCATCCAGAAGGTGGATCGTGTTTAAGAAATTTGGCATTGCGTTGTTGGTTGGTGGAGCGGTCGTGGCGTTCGCTCATTCGCAAGAAGTACCGTCCGACTTTCAGCTGCTGTGGGCAATTTTTGCGATGATCGGGGCCCTGGTCTTTATGCTGCTCGATGCCAAACCGCTTGCGACGATGAGCGGTGGAAAGTCGTTTCTGGCGGTCGCCGCGTTCTGGATCTTCATCGTAACGGTCTGCATCGCTGGGGCGTCTCTGTTGCCTCAGTTTGATCCGGAAGATGAGCGGGAAAAAATTTCAAAACTTTTGGAAAAACAACGAGCTGTCTCCCAGCAGGGAAAGGCAGACGAATTGATCGCTCGCGCCAAGGCTCTTGATGAGCAGGTAAAAGCTCTAGAAGAACGGCTTAAGGGGTTAGGTGGGAGTCAAGTTGCAACGGCCACTACGACACCTCCAGCTGGAGATAAGTCTCCTGCAGGAACCGGCGGAGATGGGGGCGCCGCAGGTGATGTGATGAAGGTGGGCGAGGAGCAGTGGCAATTACAGGAATGTTACAACTGCCACAAGCTGAGGGGTGAGGGTGGAAAGAAACGAGGCCCGGAGCTCGATAACATCGGCACCCTGCTGACGGTCGAAGAAATTCAACAGAAAATTGTAGACCCCAAGAGTTTCATGGCTGAGGGGTATGATAAGGAATGGCAGAAGGGCGTCATGCCAGACAAGTTTAAGGATCTCATGGATCCCAAAGAGATGCTGGCGCTCGCCACCTGGTTAGGCACCTTCAAGAATACCTCAGTGAATACCCCGAAGCCTATCAAGAAGAAATAATGCTGCAGCCAAAGCTGAAATCCAAAGTCCGGTGCACGGACCTCGACATCGGCGAAGTCTCCAAGGTTGTGCTTGATCCGCTCTCCCACGAGATCAGTCACATCGTGGTGTCCATGAACGGGAACGGCGAGCGGCAAGTCGCGATGGGCCATGTGCAGGCCGTTACGGAAGATCTCGTGCAGCTCGGTACGCCATCGCGAGATATTTTGGCGTTGCCTCCGTTTAAGCGAGAAGACTATGTCACAACGCATGAAGTGGAGATCTCGCACCTCGAAGACAATATCCACGTCACGCCAGGGGAGGTGTTGGTACCTCTGCCTGATCTCGAAAAGAACGTCAAGCGCCGCACGTTTTTCATGAATTTCACCCATGTCATTGGGTTTTTGATCGGACTGCCCATAGCCTATCCCATTCTTCGTTTCCTCATGAAGCCCATGTACGCGGCTTTTGACAACCAATGGCTGAACGTGGGAAACGTAAGCAAGATCAAGAAAGAGGACGTCGGGGTACAGTTCGAGTACAAGAAAAAGGTGAAGGAAGTGTACATGCCCGAATACGAAGTGGAGAAGAACGTCTGGGTCGTGCGCGCGAGTCCCGAGCTTCTCGAGAAGGTCTATCAGGGAAAAGATGAAGATTTCCGTGACGCCAAGGGGACAGTCATCTGGACCAATAAGAAGGAGGTTCCTTACGTCGCATTTTCCGGTAAATGCCCGCATCTCGGATGTGCATACAAGTGGCGAAACCACAAAGCCCTCGGTCCGGTGTTCCTTTGTCCGTGCCACTTGAGCATCTACAACGCGGCAGGAAACGTGTTGGACGGCCCGGCTCCGCGCGCCCTTGACGCGTTGCCCGTGCGGATCTCCGCGGGTGGCGAGGTTGAGATCATCGACATGGAGTTCAAGGCTGGTACAAAAGCACAAGTGCGGATAGTTTGAAATCTAGCGATATGGATAGTAAACACTCGTCCCCTGCAGCAATCCCTGATCATCAGCCTAGCACGATCGAAAAGCTCGTTGCGTTCCTTGACGAACGGGTCGGACTCAAGGAAATGCAGGCCAAGATGCTCAATGAACCGATTCCAGGCGGTTCTCGTTGGGCCTATGTCTTCGGTTCAATCCTCCTGTTTATCTTTGCCATGCAGGCGCTGACGGGTACGCTGCTGATGTTTTACTATGTCCCCACCACCGACCATGCATATGACAGCACTCAATACATTATCCATGACGTCGATTATGGCTGGTTTTTGCTGGGCTACCACTTCTGGGGATCCAGCGCGATGGTTGTGTGTGTCGTGGCTCATATGTCTCAAGTCTTTCTCTGGGGGGCATATAAAAAACCAAGAGAATTGCTCTGGCTTGTCGGCTTAGCTTTGTTTGGAATTGTGATCACCTTTGGCTTTACAGGGTATCTGTTACCCTGGGATCAACGGGCATTCTGGGCGACGACAGTGGGCGTTGAAATCTTGGATAAAACTCCTATTGTCGGTGACTTTATTGCCAGGTTTCTAAAAGGGGGGCCGACTCCGGGTCAGATGACGTTGAGTCGATTTTTCGTCCTCCATGTGATGATTCTTCCGGCCGCTCTCATGGCGCTGGCCGGGCTCCATCTGTTTTTATTTCGGGTGGCGGCTCCTGCTGGACCATTTAGTGGGACGAAGGAGGAGATCAAGGCTAAGACCGACTACTTCTTCCCCCGGCAAATTTGGAAGGATATGGTCGGGATGGCCTTCGTCTTTGCCGGAATCTGCGCGTTAGCCCTTTGGGAGCCGGTCGTCTTGCTGGACCAAGCCGCACCTGACCCTGGGGACTACCATCCCGAACCGGAATGGTATTTCCTTTTTTATTTCCAACTTCTCCGGTTGAAAATTTTCGCAGGCGAGTTCGGGCAATTTCTAGGGGCGGTTGCGTTGCCGGTCATCTTTATGGCATTGCTCGTGGCTCTTCCGTTCTTCGATAAGGATCCGGAGCGGAATATTTTTAAACGACCGATTGCCTTGATCAGCTGGATCGCCATTATGGTGGTCATTGTATTGTTCACGGTGGCCTCAGTGATTAACCGAGAGTTCCTGGATTAGTGCTGGTACCCATTCGTTATGGCTGAAGAACGTGAATCGATGTCTCCGACGAAGATAGGCTTCAGTATCCTCTGGTCCGCCTGCTGGACCGGTATGGTTGTGAAATCAGCCTTTGCCGTTCTTCTCTTGACGATGGGATTGGTGCATTTTGAAGGGAGATTTGGGCTTGCCGTCGTTATGCTGCTGGTCAGTCCGGTCACGGTCTTTGCGATTCCGATCCTTATGGCCTTGTTTGGCGCACACTTCGGTGAAGGGATCGGCCTCGAAATCCTGTTCTGGATCTCGATTCCGGTCGATATTTGGGCGCTTGGCCTGGTAGGTCGTACGTTTTTCCTTGAGCGACTACGTAAAGAACCGCCCGATGGACTTGGACTTGCCATTTGGTGGAGAGCGGCTCTCGTTGGAGCCTTCTTCCTCCCGATCCTTTGGGGTATTGTGAGCTTCATAACGGATAACGCGATTACCGCGTCTCACTCGATGGCCGAAATGGAGAGTTTAAGGCATCTTACGGATACGGGGCTTCCGGTGGCAGAACGAATCGGCCTAGAATTGACAATCTGGGGCTCGATCTCTTCCGCCGTGTTAATCGCGTTATCTTTGATTGGCGTATCCATTTTTGGACAAATCGTTCGGCGTATATCGGAAGATTGCCAGCCAACTTCAGAAAGTTATCAAGGACTCATTACTCGGTTGGACCTCATGCGTGTACCAACCGATCAGGGACTGCTCTTGACGTCGCTGGTAGGTGTGGGTGTCGTGTTCTCTCTGATGTTTTGGTCGATACTTCCAGTGACGACTCCCCATCCGCATGAATGCTGTAATAAGCCTGACGTACCGGTCGAGCCGGTATTTAAACCGGTCGAGTCGTTGAGCAGCAGTGCACAGCGTGTTGCGACGCTTGCGGCAAAAATTGAAGCTATGGAGCAGCAAAAGGTCGCCACAAAAGGTCAAAAAGCAAAGGGCAAGGGGAAGACCGAAGGCGGAACAACTGCCGATTCAACGGCCAAGGCGAAACCGTAACTTACGAGGTGATGTGGTGAGTGTCATGCGACAAGAGACGGAAACAATTCAACCAGCTCTCCGGACCGACCATAGCCACGGCGGATGGGTTGCAGGTCTCTTGTTGACGGTGGCCTGGCTGGCACTCCCTTCGATCGGCATCGCAGCCGAAGGCACGGCGGCAGGTCCAACGGAGTATCGAGATATTCCATATATCGGCAGCCGCAACCTGGTGTGGATTGTTGCACAACTGCATCTCTTGCTCGCTGGGTTTGTCCTAGGTGTACCGATCTTCGCGTGGCTCTGTGAAGTCATTGCATGGCGAGGAGGGGAAAAACGTTATGACAAGCTCGCTAAGGAATTTACCAAGCTTCTGACATCAGCCTATGCCACGACCGCCTTGTTCGGCGGTATTCTCTTGTTTCTGTTGGTGGCGTTCTATCCCAAACTGATGAATTATTTGACGGATGTCTTCTTTCCGTCGTTTCTACTCTACTGCCTGTTGTTCCTATTCGAAACGGCAACCCTATATCTCTATTGGTATGGGTGGGATGCCATGCAGGATGGCAGGAAAAAAACATTGCATATCTTTCTCGGGTTTCTTCTGAATTTCTTCGCCTTGTTCATTATGATCGTGCCCAATGCGTGGGCCACATTCCAATCCAGCCCGGTTGTGCTTTCCGAAGGGAGTGCCTTTGAACGGGCTTGGGCTGCGACGTGGAATCCCACGTGGTGGCCGATCAACATCCATCGGCTCATCGCCAACGTCGTGCTTGGCGGGTACATCTGTGGAGCCTATGCCGGAGTTCGATACCTATCGGTCAAAAGCAAGGAAGATCGGGAGCATTACGATTGGATGGGATATGTCGGGAACTTTATCGGGGTGTTCGGTCTGTTGGCCCTGCCGTTTGCCGGCTATTGGCTCATGCGGGAAATCTATCAGTATAACCAGCAGATGGGCATTACACTGATGGGAGGATTTCTCTCCTGGCTCTTCATCATCCAGGCCATGCTGATCGGGGTCTTATTCCTTGGATCGAACTATTATTTCTGGCTCGGGATTACCTATCGCATTCCCGGATCGGAAGCGAAGTATCGCCGAGCCATGTTGATGATGTTAGTCAGCCTATTGCTGTGTCTTGCCGTGTGGATGACGCCGCACTCACTTGTGGCCAGCATCGAAGAGGCACAGAAAATGGGAGGCGCTCACCATCCGTTACTAGGAGTCCTAGGCGTCATGTCCGCCAAAATGACGGTCTCGAACCTTATGATTCTTATTACCTTCATGAGTTTCGTGATGTATTGGCGGGCAGGGAAACAGGATACAGCGGGGTGGGCCAAGTTTGGAAAAGCAGTGATGGGCGCCGTGTTGGTGGTGGCGAGTCTTGCTGTCATTGTCCTTGGAGTGTGGGGGTATTTTGTGCCGGCGATCGTTCGTATTAATTATTTCTCCACATCTCAGGTGGCGATCGTCGGCTTCGTCATTCTTACGATCACGCCGTTGACGGCGTTGTTGCTCAAGAGTGCCAAGACGACGACGGAGATGGTCTGGGGCAGCATGCCGCCGCGTGCCGGGTATGCCCTCGTCCTCAATGCGGTCATGGTTATCCTCCTCATGACGCTCATGGGATACGCGCGATCTTCTTCCCGCGTGCATTGGCATGTGTACGGCGTGATGCGTGATACGTCGCCGTATGCCTATTCGCCGGCTCTCGGCAGCGCCTCCCTGATTATGGCATTCTGCACATTTTTCTTCTGTATCCTCGTCGCATTTATCTTCTGGGTTGCCACCATGGGCGATAAGTACAAGGCCGCTTCTGGAACAGGAAAGGGTGACCTTCCGCACGGCATTCCGGCGATAGCCGGAGGGGCTCCAGAAGAGCGGCAGCAGTAACAGGTAAGCGTCATGCATCAAGAAGACACAGAACGACACACTTACGAGTTGGAGAGCTATGAGTGAAGTCGCACAACTACAATTAATTGCACTATCAATCGTCGGGATCGGGATACTGATCCTTCTTTTCATCAAGGCTGTGTTTATACGGGTCACGGGGTTTGTCGCTATCGTGTTGGGGCTGTTCTCGCTCATGTCACTCGCCGTACCGCAGTTGGCCTCTCTCCCTCCGGCAGAGGAAAAGATCGACATTGCCAGTATCAAAACCCCGACGGACATTGCAGCCATCGGACAGACGGTCTTTTTCAGCAAGGGGCAATGCGCATTGTGTCATTCCATTGGTCCGAGTGAATCCGCCCGGTGTCCGGATTTAAAGGGCATCGGAGCCAAATTGAGCAAGGATTTCCTCTATGAAAGCCTGACTGACCCTCAGGCGTTCGTGTATCAGGATTACCGCCATGGGGGTGTGCCGAAGGAATATCCGGCAACGATGCCCGCGATCGACAAGAATCCGATCGGGCTCTCAAAGAATGAAATCCTGGCTGTTATCGCATTTCTACAGCAAATGAGCGGTGAGCCGATCTCTGTCAGCACGTCGGAACTCGAAATACCGGGCCAGGCATCGCCAGCCCCAGTACAAGCGGCCGAATCTGCTCCATTGGCGATTGCACAAGCGCACTAGGAGGAACGTATGGGCGCGTTAGGTAAGCCGATCATACTCATGGTAGCCATGTATGTATTCCTGAAGTTTGTGCTGCCGTATATCCCAGGCTCAGCGCCACTTCCCTCCAGCCTGATATTTTTATATCTCCTGCTCACCGCAGCCGGTATCGTGATCTTTGAAACGTTGAGCGGAGAATCAAAAGAGGCATTTTGGGGGCCGATGGAACGGTTCCTGACCGGAGAGAATATCGGAGGGTTGCAGGCCCTTCGCTATGGAGTCCTTGTTCTGTTTCCTCTACTGGTGGGCTGGCAAACCTACGGCAGCACCGCATCGAGTGATGCTCCGCCAGCAGAGAGCAGAACGATCCATCCTGCACCGCCAGGCGAGTACACGGGGTTGTCAAACCCTGTCCCCAAGACTCCGGAGAATATTATGCAGGGGAAAGGGTTTTATGCGGCTTTTTGTTCCCCTTGTCACGGTGGAAATTTTGATGGCAAAGGGCCTGCTGCCCGAGGATACAATCCACCGCCCGCCAATTTTGCCGATCCCACAACGATTGCCATGTTGCAGGAAAGCTATCTATTCTGGCGCATCAAGAAAGGCGGTGTCGGTCTTCCGATTGAAGGTGCACCATGGAAGTCTGCCATGCCTCGTTGGGAATTGGAATTGCCGGACGAATGGATTTGGAAGATTATCATGGGGGAATACGATGGAGCGCATCAATCCCCACGGACGTGGGAGTAATGGCAACGGAGACCAGCGTGTACGCGTCTAGTTGCATACGGAGAATGAGGCCAGCATGAAACGGGTGAATCACGTGATGAAACGTGTTCTGCGTGGTGCGTTAGCTGCGATCGCAACTATGATTATCGCAGAGGCATCCCTGGGCTTTGCGCAGGAGAGCGTAGCAGTGAAGGCTACGATTGTCACCGGTGGGTTGCCCGTCGATGATCCCAATGCCGCAATCTGGACCAGCGCCATACCAGCGACGTTTCCCATGTCGCCACAAGTTCATTGGCCGAACCGTATTCAAGAGGTGACGGTCCAGGACGTATCCGTCCGAGCATTACACGACGGCAATCAGGTTGCGTTTCTTCTCGAATACAAGGATCCCAGCGAGGATCCGGACGACGCGGCAGCATTCGAGTTTATGGTAGGAGACAAAAAGGCGCACTTTGCTCACGGGCAGCCAATGTTCCAGGTTGAAGGTGGCCCGGTCAATATCTGGTTTTGGAAACATAAAGAGGACAAGGCCGTCGATATGACCGCCAAAGGCTTCGGGACATTGAAGCCTCAAGCGCATCAAGATGTAAAGGCGAAGGGAGCCTACTCAAACGGGGGCTGGAAAATAGTCTTTTCCCGTACCCTATCGACTGATCATCCTGATGAGGATGTGCAAATCACGCCGGGGGAATTCATTAGTATCGCCTTTGCGGTCTGGGATGGACGAAAAGATGCCGTGGGAGAGTTGGTAGAAAAAGGGTCTCAAAAAGCCGTTTCCTCCTGGTGGTATTTCAGAGCCGATGCCCCGCCAGATTATTCCAGCTACATGTACGCGGCGATAGCCGCGGTATTGGCCTTGGGATTTCAATTTGTTCTGATCCGAAAACTCAAGAAAGGGCAGTGAGCATGAAGGCGGCAAGGCTGGGTCTCATCGGATTGATGGTTAGCGCGATAGGGGTAGCAGCAGTGCTCACTGGGGGTTGCGCGAGCGAGCAGGAGAAGCGTGGTCACGAACTCTATACGCACTACTGCAGCGATTGTCACGGTGAAAGCGGTAAGCAAAATCAGGGCTTTAACTGGTCGGCTATGCCTGATCCAAAGCCGAAAGATTTGTCCAATAAGTCTGAGATGGGAACGTTCACGGACCAAGAACTTTTTGAGACCATCTCACGGGATATGCTGGACACCAGCGAGGAAGGCGGCGATGAGATCGGAGACGACGACTTTGCGGTTCCGACTATGCCGACGTTCAAATATACCCTTGCAGAGAATGAAATCTGGGCGATCGTCGGGTATGTGCGTACGCTCCACGGCATGAAGATGGAGTTCAATGTGGAGGCGCGCAAAACATCCCTTGATGAAGGGCTGACAGCGGCACAAGCGAAGTTCGAACAAGCCAAGCAGGCCTATGAAGAGGCGGAAAAGAAGGCCAGTGACGAAGCCGAGAAGAAAAGCGAAGAACTGAATAAGGATGTGGATGTGGATGAATCCGCCTATGCTGCCGAACAGGATGCCATGGCTCAAGCCAAGAAAGAGCTAGATGCGGCTCAGCTTGCCTTGAATAACTTCTCGACCAGACCGGGAAGAGGAGTCAGTATCCCGAGGCCGGATTTAACGGTCAAACCTGCAGAAACCGCCGCGTTGATTGAGCGTGGCCAACGACTGTACGAAAATAAATACGGGTGCAACGGCTGCCATAGCCTTGCTGATGAAGGTGGCAAGATTGGTCCTGCCTTAGATCGAGCTGGATTTCGGTTGAACGCCACCTGGATCTACCGCTGGCTCAAAAATCCACAGGCAATGGATTCAGCCACGCGCATGCCGGCATTAGGATTGAATGATGCAGACGCAAAGGCTGTGACACTGTACGTAGCCACCTTGCGAGCACCGAAAGCGGAGCCAGTCCAAGAGAAGCCTATTGAAAACCCTTAAATCAGCAAACCTCCAAGAAGTCCGATAAGTAAAGTGATTCCGACCCATACATGCGCACGGAACATATCGAACGCCTGAATCGGTGTGATCGGTCGACGTAGCTGATGGATTTGGAACAAGAAGAGCGAGACCACACCCAGGAGGGCCACATAATAGGGCCATCCTAAATGAGCAAGCCACCCCACGGCGGTCAGAAATGCTACCATAACAGCAAATGCCATGCCCACCCCTTGGTGAATGAACGGCCCAAAGTAGAGGGCGGCCGACTTGACTCCGATGTCTCGATCATCCTCTTGATCCTGGACCGCGTAAATCGTATCGTACGCGACGGCCCAGGCCACTGTCGCTCCAAAGAGGCACCAGACCTGTGCGTCTAACTGGCCTTGCACCGCGGCCCATCCCATGACGGTTCCCCAGCCGAAGGTGATGCCCAGCATGGCCTGTGGGATATGGATCCATCGTTTAGAGTACGGGTAGAGGGCTGCAAGCAAGAGCGCGATTGGGGCGAGCCAGGTCACGATGGGTGGAAGCAGAAGCAAGAGGCATGCTGCTAACACCAGCAAGGCACTGAGCAGTAGCACTGCTTGGCGTTGGGATAATTCACCTGAGGCCAAGGGCCGAGTTTTAGTCCTAGTGACTTGCCGATCGAATCTTTGATCTGCTAAGTCGTTCATGATCACCCCAGCGCTTCTCATCAAGAACGATCCACCAAGAAATATGGCAAGCAGATGAGGTGGAGGAATGCCACGAGCCGCCAGTATAAGGGCCCACAGCGTGGGGAGTAGCAGTAAGTAGGTACCCGTTTGATTCTGCAGGCGGATCAACCGCGCAAGTGCGGACCAGGGTATTCCTGACGTGACAGAAGAAGAGGACTCTGCCGGAGTCGACATGGCCCGACCTTAACGGAGGGGAAAAGGGCTGTCAATGAGCCTTCAGTGGTTGTGACGCATCAGGGAATTCGGTATAACCACAGCGTGACACGAGAACTTGCAGAACACCGTCAGGGCTTTTTAGCGTGTCGCTCCATCATTTTTGATTGGGCGTTCGCATTGGTGCTCGTTTCGATGGTGAGCTGTTCCATGGTGAATCGGGATAAGCAGCCGACCTATCCAGAACCCATCTCCCTCACGCCGACGATCTGGTTTTCACCGAGCGGAACGACGGCGGAAATTTCTTACCAGAATGCCTGTCACGAGACGGTGGCCATGCCCATGGCCGATATCCTTCTTAGTTCTGTCCCCAACAAGCTGGCGCGAGTCTTTACCGGTGTGACGACACAAAACCACTCGGAAGACCTTCTTTCATCTGACGGCGTGGTCGAAGTGGGCGTTGGTCTGAGGCGGATTGATCTAGAGGTCCCACCACAACGACCGGGAACATATCCAGCGACCGCCACGGTCGGGCTTGAAATGGTATTTTTAGCTCGGGATGGGGCCATGCTTTTCAGCAGAAAACTCGAAGGCACAAATCGTGGGGCGGTGGTGGTGGGTGCTCAATCTTGTGACGTGACGGGGTTGGATGCTCTCGTTCAGGACGCCATCGGTTCAGTGACCGACGAGCTGGCTCAGCAAATGGCCCAATCCAATAAGATTCGAGAATACGCGGCCCAGCGCGACGTGTGGGTTCCACTGGCCTCCCATCCCACACCGCCGTTTGAAAGGACTGTTGAATCGTCTCCTCCCGTGGAGCAGGAAACCAAGGAAGAACTACTGGCTCCTGCGGCCCAAGAGGTGGAACCAACCCATCTTAGTTTTCGTGCCATCATACGAGATGAAAGTCGTGATCGGGTGCTTGAACCGAATGAATCAGTCACGATCCACCTCGAGGTGATGAACGAAGGGGTTGTGGAAGCCAAGGACGTGGTGATCTTGGTCCAAGGGAAAGCGGGGTTAGATCATGTATTTCCACCAGAAATCGGCGTGGGCTCTATTCGGCCTGGAGAAATCAAACGTCTTTCTGTGACGAAACGAGTCACGGTGACGGAAGAGACTCTTCCCGGTGAACTGACATTGAATTTGCGGTCAGCCAGTCCGATGGCATTCGTTCCGCCGCCCAAGATATTCAGCCTGGGGATCAAACCCAAGCGTGGCGATCTAGTGTCGTTACCGGATGTTGACCAGATGCCGGCGTCACTGATGACGGGGAAGCAGCCAAGGGCCATCATCATCGCGATTGGAGTGGGAACGTATCTCAACGAACAGGTGCCGGTCGTGAAGTATGCAAGCCACGATGCTGCGGTCATGGCGGAGTATTTGCACGCCATCGGCAGCGTACCACGTGAGCGGATGCGCATCCTACTCGATCGTCAAGCTGTGCAACAGGAGTTCGAAGAGACGTTCAAACAATGGCTGCGCAAACGAGCCGATGCGGAGACCGTGCTGTACGTCTATTTTTCAGGGCGAGCGGTCGTGGATAGTAGTACCGGGGAGGTCTTGCTTGTCCCCTATGACGGAACGCTGATCGACCCAGAGCATCTGTATCCCCTGAGAAGATTGCAGCAGTTGGTCTCCCAGCTCCCAATTCAGCGGGCGATCTTCATGTTCGACACTTCGCTGGATCCGTCTCCAGGTGCCGATCTGACAACCATGCCTTCGCCTGATTGGCCATCGGGGGCGGATGAACAACGGAAAGATGTGGAGATGTGGATGGTTGGAAATCGAAGTTTGCAAGAGGCCAATGTCTACGACCTAGGGAAACACGGCTTGTTTACCTATTATCTCTTGAGAGGACTGCAAGGGGTTGCCGATCTTGATAGAGATGGGATGGTCATGGCAGGTGAACTGTGTCACTATGCTCGAGGTCAGGTGGTGCGTGTCGCCCGGGAGCAATTCGAGAACAAGCAGGACCCTCTTTGCGTACCTCCGATAGGACGTGGCGCGATGATCCGTATCCATCCGATCGCCAAAGGGAATAATCCAAAGCCCGTCCAGGCAGAGAAAATACGGGAAGAGCCTTCTACTGATTCCACCGGTCCGGCTAAAAGCCCTATCCTTGTTGGGCCATAGCATGGAGGGGCGGCGGTCCACTTCATTGACAGGCTCGCCGGTGGCCGTTATCATGCCAGCCACTGGTGAGTCATAACTTCATTCTGTTTCACCAAGATGCCGGCGTAGCTCAGTTGGTAGAGCAGCGGTTTCGTAAACCGCAGGTCGCCCGTTCAATCCGGGTCGCCGGCTCCATACCTCACTTCATGCATATTGCCGACTATTGATCGTAGCACCGCGACAGGTATTGGCATGTACATACCCCAGAAAGCTGAAGCTTCCATCAGAGTAATGTTCTGTGCGCAGACTCAGTGCCTCAGAGGTTCTGGCGTTCAGTTGATATGAGTTTCCCGAGCGCTATACGTCTCTACGTTGCGCTGCTGGTTGCCAGAGCTACGCACACACTGGTCTGATGACCTCAATCGGGAGCGGGGAGGAATGATGTATAAATCGGCTCAGGCGGTGGGGGCTATCTTCCCTTGAGGTACACGATCACGCCACCAATTCCAAGTGCTACAACCACAGATAAGAAAATCAGGGTATCGGTATCCATAGCTTCTCCTTGCCGGTGAAAAGGTCTGGTATTAACATTGCGAGACATTGTAGCCTGCTAATAAAGCGGAGCCTGGGGCCCCCATTGCAAACCGGCGAGATCAGGATCCTCACCTTCATGGGTGGACCTGTCCGGCTTGTGGGCCTTCCGCTCAGCCCGGCGTGCTTCTTTCTCACGTTGTTTCTGAATCCGTGCTTTTTCGCGCTCTCGCTTCGCGAGAGTGACTTTGCCTGGTCCTCCGATGGTGTCCTCCTTATGGGTGCGGCGCGTTCGTGAATAGGGCCTACTTCGAGCTGGCACCCAGCTTTCTGCTTGAGGCCGATGACTTGGAACGTGGTTTAGGGCGCGCGTCCTTCGGATGCGAACGGGAAACCGTGTCAGGGCTCAGGCCCTCACTCGAGGCTGAGATGATTTGTCGGCGCAGGTCTTCGATCGTCAGGCTCGAAGTCGTGTGAGCCGGATCTTGGAGCCCAAGGACATCCCATCGGACCTTGGTCCGTAGCAACGCTCGCTTTCGTCGGTGTATTGCCTTGGTTCCCCAGGATGAATTCATCGCTGCTTCCTTTCAAAAATGTTCAAGCTCATGACATGTGCAGCAGGAGCTCCGGCTGTTACAGCCTTCTACTTGTCTGCCGTGGCTGAACCCTTGTTCGTAACCGAGACGAACCGATCTTCTGAGAACACTGCCCGGAGGCGATTGGTGACGGATTGGCGGTACAGCTCCGATTCCCGTCCGACCACCACTAAGCTCTTGTTGTCAAGCAGGATATTGAGGTGGTCTTCCGATACGAGTAACCTGGTGCTGTCACCGACATTGACGCGATACTGAGTTTTTCCGTCCGGGTTGCGATCTGGACCTGATACGATCTCGGTCAAACCATCAATGATACCGTCATAGGCTTCAGAACGATGACGTACTTTTATGCCGTTTGGGATCCTGATCCAATGCTCTACCGAAGCCGCTCGGGTCGATTTACCGGTACTCATGAATGTGTACTCCCAGGGTAGCAACTCATCGCACTATCTCCCTTCTTCACATCCTAGAACGGCTGTGATTTAGCCTATCGTGTATGGCCTGGTCGGCTTCAATAACCAATCGCACAAATGTCGGTTAATGATCAACAAACCCATAAGGGACGGAGTCACTGCTCACTAATCGTTTCAATCGCGCAAGGGCGGAACGGGCAGGGAGAGCGCGAGAATCAGAAACTTAACACATCTGGATTGTACCACAAAACACTCCTAGATTGCGACTGAGGGCAAATGATTCCCAGATGCCGATGGAATGACGGAAAACCCCTCTGATGATCTCGATTGACTTGCTAAGCGCAGGCCTATACGCTGCTACCATGACGTACTAAGCCATGCGACCCTCCTAATCCTTCGCGCATCCGTTCCCTCCCTTCTGTGCTTGCGCGTCTGATTCCTCGGTCTCAGCTGCTTCGACGCCAGAGTCTCCAGAACGAATCTCGACGCTGAGCGTGCCGTCACGGGAGGCGCCTCGGGGTGGGAGACTCCCACCTGTTACCAAAGGAGCGCAAGATGAATCAGGAACAATTCGGCCAATTCTGGGAACAACTCAAAGCCCCTCTCAAAGTGAAGTGGGACAAGATTACCGAGGAAGATCTTGTCGAGATTCGAGGAGGTCTGGATAGATTTGAACGCGTCCTCCAAAAACGGTATGGCGAATCTCAGAAAGATGAGGTCTCCACCTGGGCCAATCGACGATATTCACACTGGACGGGAAACTATGTTGGTTATAAGGATCCCGAGCCAGCACTGTAGCGGGAATGGCTGGCTCCAATGAATCGATCCAGGTGATCAAGCTTGTCATACGGTCGAAACGGCGAATCAATCAGGGAGAAGACAACGTGAGAAAAATCATCATCAACAAGAGTTACGATGAGTTCTGCGTGAGCCATAAAGCATTTCTCCGATTGCGAGAGTTGGGGCAGCAAGAGGCACTGCAAGAGCCCAATCGTAGTGAACACTGGCCTGCAGCAGCAGGGCCGCGAGAACCGAGTCTGAATCAATATGGGAAACTCATTCCACGAGACGATCAAACACTGGTTCGTGTAGTGGAAGAGCTGCGGGAAGCCGCGAATGGCCATGCGGCTGCGCTCAAGGTTGTCGCCATTCCCGACGAGGTGAAATGGCTCATTACCAAAGCCGAGGGTGGAGAGCAGGTGAGTGAAGCCCATCGCACGTGGGCATGAGCGAAGGCCTACTTGCCGTAAACGGTGTGTGAAAACAGATCTCTGTCTGTGGAAATCAAAGGGGCGCTTCGATGGAAGCGCCCCTTTCACCATCAGGAAGAATACGGTGCGTGGTTAGTAGCGATTGCGATTGCCACCACCGCCGAATCGTGAGCCACCGCCGCCCCCTCCTGAACGAGGCTCCATCGGCTTCGCCTCGTTGACGGTCAGCGATCGCCCATCCATTTGTGACCCGTTCAAGGCAGTGATGGCAGCCTTGGCTTCCTCGTCGGTGGACATTTCAACAAAGCCGAATCCTCTGGATTGGCCTGTGAATTTGTCCGCAATCACGCGAGCCGACTCTACCGTGCCGTGTTCCGCGAACAGGCTAGTGAGTTGGGATTCGGTTGCTGAATAGGGTAATCCGCCGACATACAATTTTGAACCCATGGGGGTTCCTCCTTCTAAAATGACATTGTCCAAGACACGAGAAGGACTTCAGAGGGGAAGGAGAGGGCCAAAGACGTAGTGTGTGAACGACTCAGGTCAAGCTTCCGATCAGATTCTCGGTAGGAACAACATCGGTGGCAGGCCATTGAGATGTGTGTTTCATGCGAGGCCCTCCGCAATGAGACATGAGCATCCTATCAGGTATGTAAGGGAATAGCTACCCGGTCACTCACCCTGCTGCTTGCGGCCCATGCCAGATCAAGTAGGGAGGCTTCTTCAAGGATTCGCCAGCATTTGGGTAGAGCCGCGCCGCACAGCTGTAGGCTTGCTCTTGAGCCGTCAAGCAGGTAGAGGCCGACACGAGGTGGTTCGTAATGTTGCGGAAGGCCGTATGGTCACCTGTTTCAAGGACACTGTAAACCGCACAAGAGAACTCCCCTTCCTTTGAGCATTCGGTGCTGATCGCGAGGTAGGAACCGTCGGAAAATGTCATCAGTGGCTCGAGATTTAACCGACTCATCTAAACTCCTTTCACTTCAGCAGCGCGATATCAAGCGCAGAGAAAGAGCGCGTGACGTTGTGGCGATGTCCGGTCTTTATTCACACGAAGTCATGATCACCGACCATCCGCTGAGATACAGCGGATTCTGCATTCTCGATCAGGACACGGTTCGCGCAGGAACCATGAAGGAGGGAGGCGCGAAAAAGAAGGTAGTAGTGATCGACGTGCCAAACTTACCATATCTTCGCCTCGATAGCGAATGCATGGACATAGTGGATTTGGAAGGAAGGTCAATGGATCTCTCACGTGATTCGTGGGCGAGTGGAGATCAGCGGATTGAGGTTATTGGAGCGGGGCGTAGAACGAGAAAAATGACCCCGCTCGCAGCCCGAGCCGTTTCACAACGGTTCGGGCTACCTGCTTTCCTGAGGCTGCAGCACCGGCCAATTTTCTCGTCGCCAGTTTTGCCGATTAACCGATGAAGCCAGCGCTCATCAATGCGAAGACAACAATCCCGAGACAAAACGCCCCTAACAAGTAGGCTAACCCTCTACTTGCCTTAATTTCATCCATCACATGGATCTCACGCATGGCTGCGCACCTCCTTCCGTCAGTGCATGGCCTTGAAGAAATCTTACGATCAAGGCCATCGTGTCTGCCATCGCTCAAAAGAGTGAATTTGTAGCTACACCGAATGGGTGGGGGAGTCGGTAAGCACAGGACGGATCAATGAGCCTTGAGGTACGTCAAAATAGCCTCGACGCGTCCACTGACGGAGAGTTTTTGATAAATATGATGGAGATGTGTTTTGACTGTCTCCACTGAGACGCACAATTGATCGGCAACTTCCTTGTTGCTCCGACCAGCAGCTGCGCACGCCAGTATTTCTCGTTCTCGATCTGTGAGGGTTGAAGGCAGCGTAGGATGATCCTCAGAGGCCGACTGTCCTGCGCCGGGAACGGTTCGAACGAAATGGTTCGGTATGATTGGGGTCAGGCCAGGTTCTCCTCGAGCCGTAGCACGGATGATGCGCAAGAAGTCCGCCTGGTCGGTGTCCTTTAGAGTGTAGCCGAACGCGCCCGCTTGCATCGCGGCGACGATTCGGATGTCTTCATCATATCGGGCCAGCAGTAGCACTCGGGTATCGGGTACGTGCTGATGGATGAGCTTGGTGAGTGATTCGACATCAAGGTTTGGTAGGTCGACGTCCAGGAGGACGATATCGGGTTTGTGTTCAATCACCAGCCTGTATGCTTCGCGCCCATCCGTTGCCTCTGTCACGCCAGCGATATCCTGTTCCTGTTCCAACAGCAGCCGCAGGCTCTGCCGGAACAGGCGTTGAGCTTCGACAACGAGTAGTCGGATGCAGCTCGGTCGAACTCCATGAGGGATCTGAGGGGTTGCATGGTCCTGTCGACGGCTGGACGTATGATTCCCTCCTCGCATGCGTGACCTCACTGGTATCCGAGCCTGTGCCGCACAGGCTCGCTGGTGTATGTTTGCACTAGGCGGCCATGCGATACACCCATCGGTCTGCATCGCGTTTCATCTGAGCATAAGCCTTTGCTTCTCGGCTTTGTGCCGCCAGCGAGAGTCCTCCGAGAAAAACCACAGACAACATCAGCCCGGCGATCAGCAGATACCCCATCGGCATCTCTGGCCACGTTGCCTGTTCTGTAGAGGTGTCCGCGATAGGCTCAGTGCGTGCCAGGACAGTCGGCAGCGTCGTGGGATCTGTCGCTATCTCATTGCGCACGGCGGCAACGATCAAGCTGGCCAACTGCTCTTGTTGCACGGCCCGTCCTGTTGCGGCGCTCATTTGTGCCTGGACCACCTGGACTAGAGCCCAACCGAGTCGTTCCTGAAGGGTTCCTGCCCGCAGCCAGTCGTGCTGGGCAGCTTCGACGATGCGACGTCCGATCGTGGCTTGCCAGGTAGAGGCGAATGCGTTGTGCAGGCGCTGCCCTAGAGCTTCAATCGCGCCGATCATCCTCATGTTGTACAGTGTGCCATCCCGATC
>CAZJOQ010000008.1:0-39288 GCA_964547625.1 uncultured Nitrospira sp. | reverse complement strand
CCGTTCCCTGCATGGATATGGAGTGTCCACCGGTTCGGATGATGCGCGATCCCTTCGTGATGAAGAGCAACTACATCAGCTACGCCACGCACGCGAGCTGGCAACAGGAAGTCTGGGCCGCCGCGGAACGCTCGCGCAAGCACACGATCGCCTGGCTGGATGGATTGATCGATGTCGAAGACGGCGATGCCGACATTCTCATCGTCTCCTCCGGAACCGCCGTCTCCCAAGGACGGGAAGCCATCCGACTGCTGGCCGATGAAGGGATTCGCGTCGGACTGGTGAAAATCAAGACCCTGCGCCCATGGCCGGAAGAAGAACTTCGCGAGGCGACCAAGCATGCTTCACACATTATCGTGCCCGAGTTCAATGTCATCGGATGGATGGCCAAAGAAATCAAAGCCACCATCCCCAACAGCGAGCGGGTCGTCGCCGGACCACGTGTCTGCGGCGGCATGACCTTGCCACCGGAAGTGATCGTCGAGGAAGTCAAGAAGGCGATCGGGATGCGATCCGGGGTGCTGGCGGGACGTGGCGGATGAACCTGAGATACAGGCAGAAGGGCGGTATGAGCGTACCCAGCAACAGGGTGACGCGGCGCCCCCATTGCCGCCCAGAAGACAGAAGGCCGTGACAACTCAGTTGACTATGTAAGAGATATACACACCACCGCACCTGCGGATAACAGAGAGAGCGAGGTATCCAATGAGTCTTGATTATGTGAAGTTCACCCCTGGATTCGATACGTTTATGCCGAAAGAATATCGGGATATGGTAGAGCATGGGCCCTTCGGGAAGAAGACGACCGTGTCGCAGATGGGCAGCTTCAAAGAAATCCTCGAAGAGCATCCCATGTGCGCCGGCTGTGCGATGACCCTGTTCATCCGGCTTGCGATCGTCGCGTTCCCGAATCCCGAAGACACGATTACCGTCGGAACGGCTGGCTGTGGCCGGTTGGCGATTTCACAGGCGGCGATTCCGTTCGTCTACGGCAACTATGGGGACCAGAACGGCGTCGCCAGTGGACTGTCCCGCGGATTGCGGATTCGTTTCGGCGACAAGCCCAAGGATGTCGTGGTGATGGCCGGTGACGGCGGCACCGCCGACATCGGTTTCCAACAAGTCCTCCATTCCTGGTTCAGGAAGGAACGATTCACAACGATCATGCTGGATAATGAAGTGTACGGGAACACGGGCGGGCAAGAAAGCGGCATGACGACGAGAGGGGCAGTGCTGAAGATGGCGCCCCTCGGTAAGAAGTTCGAGAAAATGGACATGGTGGCCATGGCGAAGATCGCCGGCTGCGCCTATATCGCCACCGTCGTGCCGAATAATCCGCGCCGGGTGGAAAGCTGCATCAAGAAGGCCGTCCTGATCGCTCGCGAGGTCGGTCCGACCTATATCCAGGCCTATACGTCCTGCAACATCGAGTATGCGATCCCGACCGACCAGGTTATGGCAGACGCCAAAACCGTCGAAGATGACCGGTACAAGTTTGCCGAGTATGTCAGTGAGGACGCCAAGGCCTATCTGGCCGAGCGGTACGGCTATAAGGAGTTCATCCAGAAGCCGGTGGCGGCAGTCACAAAGGCGTAATCGCATGGGTGGAGGATTTCGGCGAAGGCCCATACGACCCCGCTCGAATCTTCCACCCGTCAGCCGATACGCTCAGGCGACGACCCGAGAGGAGGGAGATCACGATGGACACACGATCAACCGGCACAATTACGAAGTCCCGCTATACACTGAACTATGGCTTGCGGCTGGATAAAGGCACGGCGAGCGAGCTCACCCACCCGCGCGTGCCCATTCTCCTGCCCGATGGATCGATCGGCAACATGACACTGCACGTGATGAACGGCACCGCGGATGAAATCAAGACACAGCTACTCGACAGCATCGACGCGTTCTTCGACATCTACGCCGACGTGTACGGCGACGTTTCAAGCTCAACCATTTGAGACTGAGGCATCGTCATCACTCAAGCCCTTTCCGACGCTTCAGGTAGGAGGTCATCGATAATGCACACACTCGATATCCATCGTCCTGAGATGCCGGATCTTCAGTTCGTCCTGTTCGTGACGGCACTCTGCACGTCTCGTCTGACCACGCTCAATATTCCCACATCTCTCCGCGCGACGATTTTTAACCGGTGTTGGACGCTCATTCATGAATCCCCTCCGCCCGGCAGACCGGAGGATCGGGTCCTGGACCTCCGACCATGGACCGAGATCACCGTTGAAGCGATGGTAGAAATCATACGCGTAGGGCTTACAGAGGCAGGGATTCACATCTTAGCCTGGGAGCATGCATCCAGCGAGCCGACACGCACCAGCAGCCCTGAAGCCAACCCTCTCATCGAGCGACTCGCGCAACTCTACCCTCAGCCGCCCGAGGAAACCGACAGCGGCCATGCAATCGACACGATCCCACGCTGACAGACCACGACTCGTAGAATCTCTCACATGGTCTACAAACTCGGTGACGCGGTGTCACATCATGGATCAATCGTGGCAGTCCGCTCTGTCCGGCAAGGGCTCGAAACATTCATCAGCGAGGCATGTGAAGGAATACGGTTCCGCAGCTCAATTTCCAGCACCGTAAGTTCGATTGCCCCACCGTTACCACGCATAGGCTTCCGGTGCGGCGCCACCGGGGCCAGGAAAGAGATCGTCCAGCTGCTTCAGCGTCTCCTGGGCTAAGGAAAGACGCAGCGCTCGCATAGCTCCATCCAGCTGTTCCCTCGTACGTGGGCCGATAATCGGCGAGGCAACGGCCTTTTGGCGCAGCAGCCAGGCAAGTGCGACATCCGAGGGTCGCTCACCAAGCTGTGCGCACAGCGCCTCATAGGCTTCCAGTGTGCGACGAGACGTGATCACCTTTTGCTTCAATTCTACATCCGCTCGACGTCCCTTGTCCGCCGATTGTAAGACACCGGCCAAGAGCCCACGTCCCAGCGGACTCCAAGGAATGAGACCAATACCATAGTTCTCACAGGCTGGAATGACTTCCAGCTCAATACTCCGCTCGGTCAGATTGTAAAGACTCTGCTCCGACACCAACCCCAAGAAATGACGATTGCGCGCAGTCTCCTGAGCTTGAGCCAGATGCCAACCAGCAAAATTACTGCTGCCGACGTATATAACTTTTCCTTCTCTGACGAGCTGTTCCATCGCTTGCCAGACTTCTTCCCAGGGTGTTTCTCGGTCTATATGATGCATCTGATAGACGTCGATCCAGTCTGCCCGTAACCGACGAAGGCTCTCCTCACAGGCTCGCTTGATATGGACAGCCGACAGGCGAGACTGATTCGGCCAATCGCCCATCCGGCCGTACACCTTGGTCGCCAACACCACCTTCTCTCGGCGACCTCCGCCTTGCGCAAACCACCGACCAATGATCTGCTCCGTCCAGCCCTCACCGAGTTTCCAACCATATACATCGGCGGTATCAAAAAAGTTGATGCCGAGCTCCACAGCGCGGTCCATCATGGCGAAACTATCAGGCTCCGTCGTGTGCGGCCCAAAATTCATGGTGCCGAGACAAAGGCGACTGACCTTCAATCCTGACCGACCAAGATGTCTATATTCCATGAGGAGACGTCTATTGGTTTGAATGTTGCCGGAAAGCTTACGTGCACATCACCCTACACAGGTAGGCGTCGGCCTAATATCCTCGCCCTGTACTCCCACCACGTCCCATCCGATCGAGCGGCAGGGCGTCATAGCGTTGTTTGAGATCAGGATGCTCGCTGAGATACTGTTTGACCGCCGCATCATCCGCAAATACTTCCGGACTGCGTTGGCGATAGTCATCGAGGGTCAGATCGTGTTTCGCCAAGAGCGCCGTGAGCTTCGCATTGATATCCGCTCCCATCTGGCGCATTTGCTCCTGTGATGGACGCTGACCATCCCCATACCCCGACCCACCCTTGAAATAATTCGTCATCATTTCACCGATCTCGATTCGAGCCTTGACGAACTGTTCCACTTCGGCCGGTTCAGCGGCATAGACAGCTCCGACACACAGAACAACCCCCAATGAAATATTGATGACCCGGTTCAACACCTTCATCGTCACAATCCTCCTACAAGTTGAAAATAGAACGGCATAGCGTGACGGACTAACACTGCTCCTCATGATACCACCGTTAGATATTCTCTTCGCCGTCACTATGAGCCGATGGAATACCGTAACGTTTGCACTTTTCCCAGAGCGCTTTTCGAGACAATCCCAAGATTCTCGACGCGGTCGTGCGACTCCCTTCGACACGCTCCAACACGGAGACGATGTAGTCTTTCTCAAAGCCTTCTCGTGCCGCAGCCAGTGACGTCATGGCCGTTTCCTTTTTTCGTTTCTCCCCGGTTAACCCCTCGCTGCAGAAGCCGCAGGCTTCTTGCGGAGCTCCCCCCTGATAGGGGCAGGATTGGAATCCACAGAGGTCCATCGGCTGCACCATCGCCCGGTCTCGTCCCAAAGCGACAGACCGCTCAACGAGATTCTGCAACTCTCGGACGTTTCCTGGATACGAATAGCGAAGCAACAACTCTCGAGCCGGCTGAGAAAACCCGCGCAACTGCTTGTTCAGCTTCTGCGAACAACTTTCCAAAACATGCTCGGCAATCACCAAAATGTCTTCTTGCCGTTGCCGAAGCGGCGGCACGACGATCGGCACCACGTTGAGTCGATAAAAGAGGTCTTCACGAAACCGGCCCTGCGCCACTTCTTTGCGCAAATCCTTTTGCGTGGCACACACAAGTCGGACATCTGCTTCGATCGTCTCATTGCTCCCGACTCGTTCAAAAGTCCGTTCCTGCAGGACACGCAAGAGTTTCACCTGCACGACAGGCGAAATTTCGCCGATTTCGTCAAGGAATAAGGTTCCTCGGTTAGCCATTTCGAACCGGCCCCTCCGTTGGCGCAATGCACCGGTGAACGCGCCTTTCTCATGGCCGAAGAGCTCAGCCTCGAGTAGTGTCTCCGGCAAGGCTGCGCAGCTCACCTTAATCAATGGATATCCTCTCCGGGAGCTGTTTAGATGCAACGCATTCGCGACCAATTCCTTGCCGGTTCCGCTCTCACCGACGATCAGCACAGTCGAGTCGGTCTCAGCCACCAACTTGATCTTATCGAGGACGGCACGCATGTGACTGTTTGCCCCTAAGATGCCGTTAAAACAAAACTTATCTTCGAGTTGGTGCTTGAGATCCTGATTCTCTCGGCGTAAAGCAATCACCGCGCCGACCCGCTCGACGATCAACAGCAATTCGTCCATCTGAAAGGGCTTCGTGACATAATCGAAAGCCCCCAGCTTCATGGCTCCCACGGCGGTTTCCACAGAACCATGGGCGGTGATGACAAGCACCTCTGTCAGCGGATCCTTTTCTTTAGCCGCCTTTAATACCGCTAACCCATCTGCGCCCGGCAACCGGAGATCAGTAATCACCACATCAAAGGATTTTGCGTGAAGCGCTTCAATCCCTTCCGTCCCTGTTGATGCCGCATAGACATGGCACCCAACAGCCTCCAACCCATCCATCATGGATAGACGCATCAAGGGCTCATCGTCTACCAGCAATAGGTTCAACCCCTTCATCCTTCCTTCTCCGCGAGGGAGCGCACTCGCGACACAGGCAAGCAGAGGGTAAACGTCGTCCCTTTTCCGACCTCACTCTCCACCAAGATTCTTCCTCCATGACGCTCCATGATACCAAGATTGACTGAGAGGCCGAGTCCCGTCCCTTCTCCCTCACCTTTAGTGGTAAAAAATGGATCGAAGACGCGTGGGAGCACTGAGGCAGGAATGCCTGATCCGGTATCGGTGACATCCACGCGGCACACTCCCTCTTCCACAGATGTCCGGATGGTCAAGGTTCCACCCTTTTTCATCGCCTGCACGGCGTTCAAGGTGAGATTCATCAGGACCTGTTCAATCATGTGCCGATCGACCATGACACTCGGTAAGTCATGACCTGGGACAATGTCTAAGCGGATGTGATTGGGAGCAAAGAGATGGGTCGTCAGGACCAGTACCTGCTCTACGATTCGATTGATATCGGCCGAGCTGAATTCTGGTTCGTGCTGCTGCGAAAAATCGAGCAGCTGTCGAACGATCTTTTGAACACGCCGGACACCGGACTCCATAGAGACCCAATATTCCTCTTGACGTGCCGCCGATAGCATTCCCTTTCGAAGGTTATACAGACAATTCAGGATCCCTCCGAGCGGGTTGTTGATTTCATGCGCCACACCCGCAGCGAGCTTCCCAATGGACGCCAGTTTTTCCGCATTTCGAATCTGTCGCTCCAGCTTCTTGGTCTCTGTCATATCACGCGCGATGCCCAGCACTCCGAGGGTTTGGCCGTCCACCCCTTGCAGAGGAGATACGCTGACCATGACCGCACGCGGCTCGCCCAACCGCGTCACCACTTCAACTTCATACACCTGCTTGGCGCCGATATCCAATGTGTTCTTCAGTCGGCGTCCTCGATGGCGCCGAGACAGGAGCGAGAGATACGGACGGCCAATTAGATCATCTTTTCGATAACCCCACGCATTGACTTTGCTATTGACGTAAGTGAAGTGCTGATCAAGGTCGAGGATATAGATGACATCATTGGCATTCTCGAGCAGATTTTCCAGATACTGCTTTGTTTCTTCGATTTCTCGCGTGCGCTCACTCACTTTCAATTCGAGATCTTCGCGGTACGATTGTAGTTGGCGCTGAAGCTTCTTCCGATCGGTAATATCGCGCAACTGCACCATGACGAGCAATGGGTCGGTCTCACTCACTCGAATCAAGTCCATTTCTACCGGCATCTCATGTCGCCTCGCGTGGTACACCATGATTTCCTGCGTCGGGACCTGCCGCGCTTCTGTGCTAACATCATCCAACCAGCCAGCAAAGGTCTGATGGTATTCCTTTGGAACGATTTCGATGATATTTGTCCCAATGATGTCCGATTCGGTATAACCCAACACTTGCACTTCCCTTTCGTTCACGGCGACAACCGTCCCTGCGGGACTCACCATTAATACGGAATCAGCCACGAAGTCGAACAAAGCTTTGTAGCGAGCCTGTGAGGCACTTAACTCCCTGGTGCGATCGGAAATCGCCTGTTCCAGCCCTGCCGTGTAGCGCTGCAGTTTCTGCTCTAACCGGCGTCGTTCGGTGACGTCCCGGACGAAGGCACGCGAGTGCACCAACCCGCCTCGATCGTGATCGATCAGTGCCGTCGCGTGAATCTCCACAGCGATGTGACGGCCATCCTTCGCCAGCAACACCGTCTCCATTGAACTTTGGCCATAACTGACAAGCTGTTCGAGATAGCGCAACACCTTCGATTCCTGCCCATTAGGAACGAGATCCCATAGTTTCATCCCCAAGATGTCATCATGTGCGTATCCAAGCTTGTCGAGGCCGGTCTTATTGACGTGAACGAGCCGGCCGCCTCGATCCAGTTGGCAGATCATTTCAGGGGCATGTTCGATTAAATCTCGATATTTCTCCTCCAGCTGCCGCACCTCTGTTACTCGCTGTTCCAGCTGACCGAATGAACGTTGCAGATTAGTTGCCATGTGATTGAACGCCACGGCAAGCTGTTCGATCTCATCGCCGGTTTTGAGATCCAACCGTTGATCTAAACGACCGCTTCCGATCCGCTGGACCCCCTCCTGCAGCAACTGAATGGGCTTCGCGATCCGACGAGCGGCGAGGATTCCGATCGCCCCAAGCCCAATCAACACCGCCACACCAAACACCACAATCTTGATCATCAACTCGCCCAACGGAGCAAAGGTTTCCGTTGGATCCTGACGCACGAGTGTAATCCAACGTTTTCCGCCCAGACTCCCGTTCGCCAGGCGATCGGAGAACCGCACAGGCGCGTACCCAATCAGTGCTTGCTTATGCCCGTGAGAATCGTCGTCGACGACCGCCCATCCCGGTTTCAACGTCTCCAGTGCGGCTAGTAATTTCGAATCGACGGAATGGGCTTCAGGACCAAGCACCGGACAAATTACCACGCCCCCATCTGAGTCGAACAGAATGGCATGACCCGTCGCACCGAACGACCCTTCCGTGATGGACTGAAATAACGTGTCACGCCGAAGCAGAATGGTCACAGCCCCGATCACGGCACGACGTTGATCGTCGAAAATCGGCGCCGCCACGGCAACGACGTGAGTTCCAAAAGCCGGATCGAAGGCGATTTCACTCACATAAGGCTGTTGACTCCCCTCTTTGACCACCGCTTGCCACCACGTGGTTTTGGCATAGGAGTATTCTACTTGTGGAATGGAGCTTACGACTAAGGCTCCCTGTCCATCCGTGATCAAGATGCCGACATAGTCAGACCTTCGAATCTCGTGCCACTGAATCAAGTAATGGGTTACGATTTGGTTGACAAAGAGAGGAAACTCGCTTCGCTTCTCACGTTGCTTCCAGCGCTGTTGCCAATCATGGATGATCTCTGAAATGCTCTGCGCGTCTTTGCCTTCATAGGTACGGTTGGCTTCCGAGACGGCAGTACGGAGAAATGGCGTGGTCGCCAGCTGCTGGGCCTCATTCATACTTCGGCTCACGTGCGTTTCGATCCGACGAGCTGCTTCGACAGCCACCTCCTTAAAATTAGCCCCCGTGGACTCACGTAGGGCACGTCGTTCTTCCATGTAAATCAAGGCCAGGAGGAGGGCCAGTGGCAGGAGGCCGACCATCACAATCGCTGCGATGATCTTCTGCTGGAGACTGTGAGACCGGCTCCAGAGTATCATAAGGGTGCTCCGCAAAGGATGCGGAAACCTGTAAAGAGTGACGCGTATCCCGTGAAATGCTCTGAATGATCTTCGGAAGCGAGCGACGAACGACGCTTCACGAGCGGCGCCTTTCTATTCCACCATTCGCTCAGTTTCGTTTCAAGAGTCGACCCGACGTGCCTGGCCACATGAGCAAGAGCGGGCTGGCGACGAATACGGATGAATAGGTGCCGAAGATGACGCCCCAGAGCAGCGCCAATGAGAAATCGTGCAGGACTTCCCCCCCCGTCAAGGTCAATGGAATGAGCACGAGTACAACCGTCACGCTCGTCACGATCGTGCGGCTCAGCACCTGATTGACGGCGGTGTTGATCGTCGCTTCCTCGCTCTCACGTCGGCGTGATTTGAGATTCTCTCTGATCCGGTCGAAGACAACGACAGTGTCCGTCAACGAGTACCCCGCAAGCGTCAGAAGCGCCGTCACAACCAAGAGGGTGATTTCCTTGTCTAATACATAGAAAGCTCCGACTACGGCCAAGACGTCGTGAAATGTGGCTAATGCAGCGGCCACGCCGAACCGAAGCTCAAATCGCGCCGCAATGTATAAAATGATACCCGCAAAGGAGATGACGATAGCCACGAGGGCATCTTCTTGAAGTTTTTTCCCGATAGTCGGTCCGATCTCGGTGGTTGAGTCCACCACGAATTTATGGCTCGGGAACTCTTTGCTGAAAATCTCCACCACGCGTTCCGCTATCTTCTCTTCGATCGTCGTTGAAGCCTTCACCCGGATCAGCAGCTTGTTGTCTTGCCCGAATTCCTGCAACTCCGCATTGCCCAACCCGTTTGTCTCTAAGGCTTTCCGGGCCTCATCAATCCGGATTGGCTGCTCGAACTTCAGCTGGACAGCTGTCCCACCGGCAAAGTCGATGCCCAGATTTGCTGACCCCCATCCAATCTGAACAAGGGCAATGAGCCCGAGCAAGACCATAATCCCTGAAAAGAGAAATGCGAACTTACGCTTGCCCATGAAGTCAATATTGGTCTTCCCGAGAATCTCTAACATACGCGCTCCCTTTTGCTGACCCTCCGTCTCCCCTTGAACGCTCATCGTCGACGAATTCATCGCTAGATGCTCAGCGCCTGCACTTTTTGTTTCTTATACAAAAGGTCAAAGATGACTTTCGTGCCGACCAAGGCCGTGAAAAGATTGATCGCAATACCTAGGCACAAGGTCACGGCAAACCCTTTGATAGGTCCGGTCCCAAAGAGGAATAGAGCGACCCCCGTGATCAGAGTGGTCACGTGCGAGTCAATGATCGTCAGTAATGCCTTGTCATATCCCGCATCGATCGCCGATCGTGCGGCCTTCCCCCCTCGAAGCTCCTCACGGATACGCTCAAAAATCAGCACGTTTGAATCCACACCCATCCCGATGGTCAGCACGATGCCGGCGATGCCAGGTAGAGTCAACGTCGCGGTCAAGGCGGACAATGCCCCCATCAGACACACCAAGTTCAAGATCAGAGCGAAGTCCGCGATCACACCCGACAGACGATAATAGACGACCATGAAAATGACTACCAAAGCACCGGCAATCAATGTCGCCCTGACCCCCTTATCGATAGAATCCTGTCCAAGCGATGGCCCAACTGTAAGATCTTGCACGATTTTGAGAGGCGCCGGTAGCGCACCAGCCCGAAGCACAATCGCCAAATCGTTGGCCTCTTGCGTTGTGAAGGTCCCGGTAATCTGAGCTCGTCCTCCCGAAATACGCTCCTGGATGACCGGCGCCGAGTAGATCGTGTTATCAAGGACGACCGCCATGCGCTTCTTGACATTCTCACCCGTAATCCGTTCGAACTCCTCCCCGCCCTTTGAATCGAACGTGATGGACACGTACGGATCGTTGAATTGGCCGATGGACACCCGCGCATCGCTCAAGACGTCTCCGGTCAGCATGACCCGCTTTTTGACCACATAGGGCATACGAAATTCGACACCGGTATCTTTATCGACCGCCCGCTCGAACAAGATTTGGTCTTCCTCAGGCAGTGCGCTTGCGAACTGCTGAAGTACCTCCGTCTCTTTGTCTCTCGTCACACGCGCCGGTAGATCGAGTCGGATATCTTCGTCCAGCATTTTAAATTCAAGTAATGCCGTTTCTTTAATGAGGCCCTTAGCGCGTTTAGGGTCCTTCACACCCGGCAACTGAACGACGATCTGCTTCAACCCTTGCCGCTGTACGATAGGTTCGGTCACGCCGAATTGATCGATTCTGTTGCGAATAGTTTCCAGAGCTTGGTTGATCGCGGAATCCTTAATTCGCTTCGTTTCTGCCTCACGCAGCTCCCATACCACGGTCGTGGCTGACCCCGCCGATTCCTTCTCAACAAACATGGGAAAGTTGTCGATCAACTTTTCAACCGACGCTTTCGCATCTGCATCTTGCGCCAGAATAGTGATTTGGTCGTGCGCAGTTCGCTTTGTCGATTCGATCGCGAGTTTTTTCTCAGTGACAAGATCCTGTAGAGCTGTGACAGAACGGTCTACCGCAATCTCCACGGCTCGATCCTCATCCACCTCCAACACCATATGAATGCCACCCTGCAAATCCAATCCGAGCGTGATGCCCTTATTCGGCAGCACCTCCTTCAACCAACCGGGCATCGCTTGATAGGCCGGTTGATAGGATGGCAGAAAAGAGACCACCGACGCGAGAATCACTAACACCAACAACCACAAGCGCCCACGTACTTTTTTCATCTCGTCTGAAACCTCTTAGTTCGGAGACTCTACGCGTCCTTGTCCTTATCTTCGTCTTCGCTGCGTAGACGCGCAATATTCTCTCGCTGCATCTTGATCTTCGTATTGTCCGCAATCTGCAGCGTCACCGTCTGTTTCCCAAGGTTGGTGATCGTGCCCCAGATTCCGGACGTCGTCACAACCTTATCGCCTTTTTTCACCGTATCCAACAAGGCCTGCTGCTGCTTTTGCTTTTTCTGCTGCGGACGGATCAGGAGAAAGTAGAAAATGATAAAGATTAGGAGAAACGGAATCAGCGACAACATCCCTCCCGCCCCTCCACTCGCAGCTGAACTCCCTTCACCCGCTCCTTCCGCCCATGCGATTGATTCCATCAACATCGAACGTATCCCTTCCATTCTAAGTATGACAACTCCCATGAAATTGAGGGTGTGGTTCCCGCTCATCGTTCGTGAGACCGGACAGCTCATCCGGCCGGTTATGATTGTGATAAAATTCGTCGCGGAACGCGGTGAACCTCTTCTCGGCCAAAGCCTCTCGCATTCGACGCATCAAATCTGAAAAATACCAAAGATTGTGGATCGTGTTCAGCCGCGCTCCCAGCATCTCCTTGACCAAGAACAAGTGGTGTAAATAGGCTCGCGAGTAGCGACCACACACCGGGCAACCACAGTCGGGGTCGATTGGTCGTTCATCCTCGGCGTACTGCGCCTGTTTGATGACCACGCGACCTGATGTTGTAAACAACGAGCCCGTTCTGCCATGCCGAGACGGGACCACGCAATCGAAGAGATCGATCCCACGAGCCACACCTTCAACCAGATCTTCCGGATGCCCGACACCCATGAGATAGCGAGGCTTTTTCTCCGGCAACTCCGGAACCGTGACATCGAGCATGGCGTGCATGTCGGCTTTTCCTTCTCCTACCGACAATCCTCCGATCGCATATCCCTCAAAGCCCAATGCCACTAACTCTCTCGCTGAGGCGACACGTACGTCAGCATCCAATCCGCCTTGGACAATGCCGAACAAGGCCTGATCGGTCCTTCGTCGCGCCGCCTGACAACGTTCTGCCCAGAGCCTGGTCCGCCGTACGCTGTCCTGGATCATTTGCCCGTCGGCCGGAAGTGCGACGCACTGATCTAGTGCCATGATAATATCGGCCCCCAATGACTCTTCAATCTCGATGGCTTTTTCCGGCGTAATGAAATGTGTCGAGCCATTGATGTGTGACTGAAATGTGACACCGTCATCGGTGATCTCGCATAATTTCGCTAAACTGAAGATCTGAAACCCTCCGCTGTCGGTCAGGATGGCACCCGGCCAACCAGTGAACGCATGGAGCCCTCCCAATTCAGCGACAACCTTGTGACCAGGTCGCAAAAACAGATGATAGGCATTATTGAGGATGAGACGAAACCCTAATTTCTGAAGGTCATCCGACTCAAGTCCCTTCACAGGTCCCAGGGAGCCTACCGGCATGAACGTCGGCGTTTCAACCACCGCATGATCGGTCGTCAATAGGCCGATACGGCCCCTGCAATACGGATCCGGCTGATTGATCTGATAGTGCATCATCTCTCGTAGGATCTCTCAGCTACATGTGCTCAGGCGCCGAGATGCCGAGCACCTCGAGCCCATTCCTCAGGACTTGCTGGACTGCCCCCATCAGAACGAGTCTCGCCGCAGTCCGCTTGGAGGTAACGATTTCAGTAGGTGTAATTTCATCATGCTCTCGATCTGTTGCAGGAGGCAACACCCGATGTTTGTTATAAAACGTATGCAGGTGCGCTGCCAATTGCTGGAGATAGTAGGTCACACGATGGGGCTCAAAGGCCAACGCACTAGCCTGAATGACCTCCGGGTAGGCGGATAGTTTCTTGATCAGCCCCAACTCATCGGGATCCGTCAAGACTGTGAGATCCGTCTCCGCGGCGGATGGACGAGCGATTCCCCGCTCAGAAGCCACACGCCACAGGCTGCAAATTCTGGCATGCGCATACTGAACGTAGTACACAGGATTGTCGGCAGACCGCTGCTTGGCTAACTCCAAATCAAATTCCAGATGAGTCGTGGAATCACGCATCAAGAAGTAGAACTTCGCGGCATCCGCTCCAACTTCGTCGATGACTTCCCGCATTGTAATGAATTCTCCAGTCCGCTTGGACATCCTCACTTCGACTCCACCCCGCAGCAGCTTGACCAACTGGACAAGTACCACCTGGAGGCGGTCCTTCGGATATCCGTAGGCCTGCATCACCGCTTGCATACGAGGAATATATCCATGGTGATCAGCGCCGAAAACATTGATCAGCACATCGTACCCACGTTGGAGCTTGTCATGGTGATACGCGATATCAGAAGCCAAATAGGTGAGCTCGCCGTCCTGCTTCCTCACGACACGATCTTTTTCATCGCCGTATTTCGACGACCGAAACCACCATGCGCCGTCTTGTTCAAACAAGAGTTCACGAGTCTTTAATTCGTCCAGCGCCCGCTCGACGGCCTTCGATTCCAGCAGCGTGGCTTCGCTGAACCAGGATTGGAACTCAATACCAAATGACTTGAGATCGTCACGAATGAGCCCAAGCAGTTCCTGATAGGCCAGAGCCCTGCATCGAGCTTCGAGATCCCCAGGAGTCAGTTCACCTGCGACACGATCCAGCTGTTCTTTGATCTGTTGAGCGACAGCGCCAATGTAGATGCCATGATATCCATCCTCGGGAAAATCGATAGTCCGCCCAGACAACTCCTGGTAACGAGCATACACCGACGCGCCCAATAGCTTCATCTGTCGCCCGGCGTCGTTCACGTAATATTCGCCTGTGACATCGTAGCCGATCGTCGCCAGCAAGCGACCAATAGCTTGCCCCACGGCCGCGCCTCTCCCGTGTCCGACGTGTAACGGGCCGGTCGGATTTGCACTCACATATTCGACCAATGCGCGACGACCGCTTCCTATGTTTGCCTGACCATACCGAGTCCTCTGCTGCTCAACTTCATGGAGAACTTCCTGCCAGAGAGCAGGTTTGATTGTCAGGTTCAAGAAACCGGGATGGACGATTTCCACACGATCAAAAATCTGATCCCGTTGCGAAATGTTCTCCACGATAATCTGTGCGATAGCGTGAGGCGCTTTCTGCTCGGACGATGCCAAGGACATGGCCACTGTTGAAGCCAAGTCACCCCAATCCGGTCGCTTGGGTGCATCAAGAGTCAGTGCTGGCCAAGCAGTTGCCTTCAACTGTCCCTTTTGCCTCGCACCGTCTAGCGCGCCAAGTAAGGCACTCGTGACCTTCTCCCGTACAACACCTAACGACACAAGGCTTCTCCTAACCCCTGACCAATGAATGAAAATTAACGGAGCACTCTAACATATGATGTTTTGAGAGACAAGACTGTTTCACCTGGAATTACAATGGCTTGCAGAGTCTATGCTGTTGTTTGAAGGTTTAATGCCGTCAGAAGTTTTTCTATTGGAAGGTCGAGACAGGGTTTCTCGTGGCACTTTTTCACTGCGTCCCATGAGAGACAAACACAGGATGCCCCGCGCACTATGGTCAGGTGTTCGCCGTAAGGTGCCCACCGATGGTGGTCTGTCGGGCCAAAGACCGCAACCGTGCGTACGCCCAAGAGGGCAGCCAGGTGTGTAAGACCTGAATCATGGCCAAGATACAGCTCTGCGTGCCCAAGGATTCCGGCAAGCAGGATGAGGTCGAGCTCTCGAAGCACCGGTGGCTTCTTACTCAGCAATCTTAGCGCGCCTTCTACAGCATCGTGATCAGCTGGTCCCTCTAACAGAACGGGAGACATCTCTCGCTGCTCCAATTGCTGAAGGATACCAGCCAATTTCTCAGACTTAAGACACTTATGGATACTTCCACTTCCTGGATGGACAAGCACCAGTGAGCAATTCGGCAACACTCCCTTGTCCTGGAGACATACCCTACCCTCCTCAAGGAGATGATCGGGAATGTGCAGTCCGTCATTTTCTAGAGGATCTGTGCCTGTTTCACCAACCGTCTCAAGGAAACGATCACGCTGATGCCTTGCGTTCAGAGCCGAAGAAAATGGCGATTGAATCCGCACCTGCGATATTCCGAATTCGTGAAGCACATTGGCCAGGGAACCGTCGGTATCTTCGATCCATGCCACAGCTACATCACATCGTGCTAAGCATAATTCCAGCTCCATGGATGGGCGGCCGAACCTTGCAAACAATTCAGCGCATACCTGTGACTCTATGGATATCCATTCATCGATCACACGACACTCAGCCAACAAGCGACTAACAGGCGCACGAGCGATCAGCACGATCGTATGCTGAGGGAATCGCGTAGCCAGCCTCTTCATCGCAGGGACAGCAAGCAACACATCCCCAAGGGCACCGGGGTGAATGATTACGATGTTTCGGTTCATCTGGAGAACATCACTGCCCCTAGATCATGAAGGTATAGGTTCGTCATACAGCAACCGAGCTGCGTTAAGATCAGCTGGGCTATTGATATTGATGAATGAACGTCCTTCTGGGTCGATCTGAATCACTTCATTTTCCAGCACGATTCGCACAGTGAGAGAGGGCTGCTGAAATACGTCCTGAATCTTCAACTCTTGCCTACCAATCATATCTTCAAAACTCGCCATACATCGTTTGGAATAAACGGCGTGTATTGGTTGGAGTCGAGCCTTCCAAGACGCGACGATGATATCTGCCTCCTCTCTTAATCCAATCATGTACTTGACCAGATTCGAGTTGAGAAATGGCATATCACATGCGGCCACAAATATGTACGAAGTTGAAGCCTCACGAAGGCCTGTATAGAGTCCACCAAGACTTCCGCAGTCTGGCACCACATCACGGAAAACTGGAACTTGTGCTGGAGGGAGAAGGCCGTCCTGAGCAATCACGACACACACGCGTTCGAACAGTGCGCACATCGCGCATAATCCTCGCTCAAGGAGGGTCTGGCCGCCAATGCAAAGAAAGCGCTTATCCTGTCCCATCCTGGTGCTCTTTCCACCCGCTAGTAAAACACCTGTCACATCAGTAATCAGCATAGGACTAACCGTTCATTCAAAAAAAGAGGGGGTAGGTAACCCCTACCCCCTCCATCATTCCACTTCACTCTTTTCTTTTGAAACTAGAGCGTCTTCCCCTTCTTCCTGTTTGCGCGACGGGTCAAGACCCATCCTTCAAGAAGCACTACACCAACGGCAATAACCACTGGATAGATATAGGTTTCCTGGGGAACTGGTGGGTTCATAAATGTGTAATAGAACGCAGAGACCGCCATCTTTCTGCCTGCATCACCATTGTGCCCATCCCAGGCGAAGAATACGGTCGGGATGTATTGCCCAACTTCAAAGAAGGTATCTTCATCGTAATCTTGATCCTTCTTATTCCCAACCGGACGCTGAATCATCACATACCAGCGACCATTCTTCCATTCAGCCATCAAAAGCTTCATGCTCTCTTCGTAATTATCACGCTCCTGGAAATCCTGATCCCATCCCGTGCCCAAGAACGCACGGAGAGAGCCATCGGCTTCCCACTTCACAATATCAACCGGGAATTGGTCATTGGTCCCGAACAAAAACCGAGGCTTGATTGGAGCTGGCAGTTCCTTCCACTTCACCGCTGTCTGGATAGCAATCGCGTCATTGTACACAGCGTAATTATTTTGATTAGCAGCGATAGATCCCTCTTCACCGGTCTTTGGGTCCTGCTCTCTAATATCGATATTCACCTCTGTCGGGGCCCATGGAAGCTTTCCTTCAGCCACGCTCTTGGTCCGATCATCCCATTCCAGCAAGTAGACGATGTGTTGATCATTATAGAGGGACCGCACCCAGATATCGTCGATCCGATTCACAAAGTTCCTGGGCTTATGGGTAATCTGCCCGCCCATCGCAACGTATCGCTTTGGAGCCTTGGCCCAGGCCTCAGCCTCAATATCTGTTGGGATTTCTCCTTCCACTGGATCAGAGGGAATCACAAAATTGATTTTTGGCTTATCCGTTAATGGATCGATTGGAAGCGGATTACCCGACGGATCTCGCTCACAAAGGGAGTTGACAAAATTGGCGATATCCCATCGTTCATCGACCGATGTATTATCTGCGAATGACGGCATGGGTGTGCCATTGACGCCGGTTGAGAAGGTCCGGAAGATGTTCCTAACATTATAGGCATCTTGGCGGCTGCCACGAAAATTCCAACATTTGCGCCAATCGGCCGGCTGAATAGAAAACCCCCAATCGTCTTTCAGGTTGAAGGCGTTTCCATCGCCCCGTCCTTCCATCCCATGACATTCAACACATTTCTTTTCTACGACAAGCTCCGCTCCACGTTTTACACTTTCCTCGGTTGCGGGCTTGGGGTTGAGCTCTCCAAGCTGGAGGATTGTCTGAGTTTCAGATTCCTTATCCGTAAACTTACGATCTTTCACCAGCTCAGTCGTAACAAAGGATAGAACTTGAAGCCGCTGTTCTTCAGTCAGGATACCTTCCCACGGTGGCATGGCAGAGCCAGGCAATCCATGTGTAACCGTCTCAAAGAGATCGTTTTGACCATCAACTGGCTTTTTTGCGTCAAACAGGGGAAGCTCACCGCTCGCGGTATGCCGAATTTTGAAAGTTCCTTGATTGAAGTTTCTCGGCCTAGGCCAGAGCCGATCGGCACCAGGTCCGTCGCCGGCACCGTCTACACCGTGACACCATACACATTTAGTGAAATACACCCGTTTCCCAGCTTCAATCATTTCAGCGGAGGGTGGTGGCGCTAGATCTCCCTTTTTGAACCCTTCCGGCATCCCCTGTGCCGAAACTACCGTGCTTCCGAAGCTGGTGCCTAGAAAGAGCCCCAAGGCAGCAGCCGTCATGAACCCGGCCTTATAAGTTATGCTGTCCATCATATTTACCCTCTTCTTCCTATATAGATCGGTATTTTCGTGTTGGCAACAGAGTGCTTTACTATTAATCCCAGGTCCTCGGGTAATAGCCGGTGTGCCAGTATTCGAACAAAATAACCTTCCAAATTTCATCGACGGTCAAATGCTGTTCCCAGGGAGGCATTACTGAGGCCCAAGGGAATCCCTCGTTAGGTAATCCGATACCACCCTTCGCAACGCGCCAGAAGATGAAGGTTTCTTGAAGCTGTGCGATCGTACCAGGATCTGTAAAATTTGCCGGAATTGGATTGAAGGCAAAGGCGTGCAGGCCTCGCCCATTCAAGTTATCGCCATGGCAGAAATGGCAATTCTGAAAGAAGATTTCCCCGCCCTCTCGTACATACTTCAGATACCCCTGGTTCTTTTCATCCCAGGGATTAGCGTTTGGCTTCATCAAACGCCCCATCCCCTGTTCGACGATGTTGGCATTCGTGTATTCTTGATCGTATTTCCCCTCGGTATTTACACGATACGGATTCTGTGAAGTCTGTAACGTATAGGTCTTACCATGGACTTTTGTACTCGCTGGTGGCGCCGGATGAACGGTTCTTAACTCGATCGGCTCTTCAGATTTCGGCATCATCGCGTTAAATGAAAATCCTCCTATCAGGATTGGCAGGAGAACAAGATACGCATACCGTAGGAGTTTATTCATGCCAGTCTGCGCATCAAGAACGTTCATGATGGGCTGTTTAAATTTTCTCCAATCTTCTTCATTGGCCGAAAGCCACATGAACACCGCCACGATAGTCACTGTCCCATACATGGCGCGGACGCTGAAGGGAATTGGGGGATAGATGCGGTATTTCAAATAAAGCAGGATGAACGCCACGAACCCGATTCCCTGCCAAAAACGAGAAATTGGCATGCCTACAGCGCTCATCGTATAGCTCAATCCTGCAAAGCCAGCGACGAAGCATGCAAGCTCAAAAAGCACTTGCATAGGCATATAACCTTCGACTAATCGAATAGTAGTGGATGGAACAATATCGAGAATCATTCCACCCAGAATGAGCAACCCTGCGACACCAATTAACGCACCAAGCGACATCAACACTTTCATCGAGATACTCCCTTTACTCTCCGCATAAGAAGCGACCGGACGCTACGAAATCTTTGGCGGCGGTGCTCCAGTTTTGACTTGCGATAAGTAGTCGACAATCTTTTTCAAGGCACCAGCGCTTAGCTTTTGCCCGAAGACCTTGGGCATCGTATTATCTGGGAATGGTTTCACTACAAACGCGCTGGGATCGACGATAGATTCCATGATGTATTCCGTTGCTGACTTGGCAGTGCCCTTATATTCTGGATCCTTGATGCGAAGAGGCGCAGTGGTCCCTTCCTCAAGCTTAGGTCCGATCGTTCCCATCGCCCCTGGAATTCCTGGGATCGTATGGCAAGCGACACATTGCCCTTTGGCAAAAATTTGGTCCACTGGCTCAGACCCATCAGCCATCAGTGAAGTCGCCCCGGCAGCCTTTTCCTCTTCCTGCTTAGGACGATCAGCTTCAGGAACAAATTTCTCATATGACTTTACGATCTCTTCAAATGAAGGGGGCTCTATCCCTTCCCGCACATACATCCAGGTGTCTACTGCCGCAAGCTCTGGAAGGCTAAGAGAAATTGGCGGCTTATGAATGGCCGGCATTGGACTTTCCTTGTCATTCGTCCCCTTTACGCCATAGCCTTCCACCACATAGCAGCTCGGACAAGCATGCGACTCGGCAATATATTCTTGGACGGTTTCAGCGGTACCTGAACCAGGAAAAGCTTCCTTGACAGAATATATACGCTTCGACGGATCACCCTTGGAATACTTTGGATCTTCGAGCCGATCTTTACGGGTAGGAAGGCCCAATAAATTAGGCGCACGCTCTCCAAGCATTCCCGCATGGAATGCGTGGCAGAGCGGACATTGACCCTTCCCGATGGCCCCCTGCTCCTTATTTTTTCCAACACCGCCAAAGATTATCTCCTCACCCTTATCAGCCAGCTGCTGCGTGGACATGGTATCCCACGTGACCTTTTCCTCTACCGGTGGAAAACCACCTTCGACTTGCGGCAACCAGTTTCCATAGCCGGAAAGAAAAGCAGCAATAAAAAACATCATTCCGCCTATCTTCAAGAGGGCACTTAAATTGGTGAAGTATAGGGCCATGATAAACGTTGTCACGGTAATCATCACCAGAGAAACGGGAAGCAGTCGACTCTCTCCATAGAAATTGTTCTTATAATTTGCGATAGCAACAAACAGCAAAAACGTGGCTACCAATCCAATAAATGTCTTGAACACAGCTCGCTTTTTTGCGGCGGGATCGCTGATCGACACCTGAAAATAAACCAGCAGACCCGCAACAATGGCAAGAGCCATCCAACCCATTGAAAGTGCTTCTGTAATCAAGTTACTCAAGGTCCTGACCTCCTACAGCTACAGCAAAGAGCTTACACCCTTGCACTGTTAAGCCAACCGTCAATACCAAACTTCAGTTAGTGACTAGCAGCCGGCTGCGGGACGCTTCCCGGAATTCCCGCTTTGGATTCAACTGGAACTTTTTTAGCCGCTAAACTACCCAACCAAAAAACGAAAAGAATACTAATCCAGAAAAATAGTACGTTGGCTGAAATCATATTGGCCGCAAACCCTACCGTATGAGTATAGGCCCATGGTGAATTGTCCCTCATGATTTCATTGACGTGCCAGAATAATCGGACGGACGAGCGAATGTAACCCATCAGTCCCATCATCCACGTAAAAGCAGTCGCAAGCATGATGAGAGCATATTGCGAACGAGCCGAAATTTTCCCCCACTCAATTGGCCCCATCTGCTTCGCCCCCCTCATCATCACACTATTGAGGGCAAACATGAAGAAGAGGCACGATAGAGTGGTTGCAACCTGCGGGACCGACAAACCAACTCGCACATTCGCTGGAATGTAATACCCATAAATGGCAAGCCATATAATGTTTATGTATGCACAGGCAAAGAATACACCCATAAAGATGTTGCCAAATTTCGCCCACGAGACAGTGGATACTTTATTGCCTCGCATGTACCAGACGAAACTCAGCACAGTAGTTGTAATAATAACGTTTATACCACCATTCTTCGCTGACATAACCCCGTAGTTACCCAGCACCGGGTGCTGCTGACCACCCATGGCCTTTAATTCAGCGGGCGACATGACCATTGTGTGGGGAGTAATGAAAACCAGGAAGCCGCAGGCAAGCAAAAACACGAGATATTTGATATAGCGCTGGTATTTTTCCGCGCCACGCATGCGCCCCATGGCCTGCCAGAGATAATAATTTGTGCTGAGAAATAGAATGCCGATCATGGTCGCCTGAATAATAAACAACCAGGCGAGCAAACCTCCCATCAGCGTGATCCCCATCTGTTGGCGATACGCATAGACTTCCCGCATCAGCCAGTAACCAGCAAACGGCAGCGGAATCAGGAAGGCCACACCCAGAGCCATCGCAATATAGCCCATCCAGTCATAATGAGCTCGATCTTCATCCGTCTTTGACGCCAAGAATTTGTACGCCGCATAGGCCGCCACCACACCGCCTCCAAAGGCCATATTGCCAAGGATCCGATGCAAGTTAAGCGGATTCCACAAGGCAGTGTGAATGACGTGCCAGATATTTCCAAGATACCGCCCCTGCTCATCAACGCCAGCCGGCGACATCATAAATCCGATCCAGGAGTTGGCCAGGAACATGAGCAGAGTGCCGATCACATTCAGGACCACTGACATACTGAGGTGAATCCACTTCAGGAACCCTTCCTTCATCTTGTCCCAACCATAATAATAGATGTAAAGGGTTCCGCTTTCCGCAACGAACATCAACGCATAGATATGCATGACAGGGCGGAAAATACCTGACAAATACGAGAAGAACGCCGGATAGAGCGTCAGGAATGTGAAAATCAGTATACCACCCAAAATCGCCGTTAAGGAGTAAGCGGTGAGACTGATCTTGATAAAGTCGTAAGCTAGCTGATCATAGCGTTTCGCAAGCGCCTTATCCTTGGTCACGACTCCCATGAACTCAATGATCATGCAAAAGATCGGAACTGCCAACACGAAGCTGCCATAATAGAGATGTTGCTGGTTGGCAAACCAGATCAGAACACGACTTTCAAAGTTGTATCGCGGATAGTCCTTCGGGCCATCCGTGGTCTTAGGAGCCGGGGCGCCGACTACAATACCCTCGGTCTTGTAATAAACATCCCGACCCTTCTCAACTTTCTCCCCATCCTTCCTTGCCTCATCGCCGACAGCAGGAGCTTCTTCGCCGATAGCCGGCGAAGGCAGAGCCACAACGATCGGAAGCAGAAGGAGGCCAACCATCATGCAGAGCGCCATAATCGAGAACACGCGCTTGCCGGTTAATAGGCCCATGGAATACCTCCTTAGACGCACTGAACGTTAAATTGTAATAAACTTCGGAAACTTCTCAGACGACCTGACTACATCACTTGTGGTTACTGACGGAACAAGTACCAGTAGTCTAGCCCCTGCATATCCATCAAATAATGATCGACTAGAGTAAAGTAGCCGACCGCGATAATCAGAGAGACAATTACAGCAATGACAGGATTATTCAACGCGCTCATTTCACTCTTCTCCTCTACTAACCGCTAACCGCGCTTATCAGCCGTAGAAGCTACACAGCATCACATCTCGAAGCTACGCCTCGAAGTTATGAGAATGCCTCAGCTCAACAAGGACACTGAATTCCAGCGAACCAATAGAAAAACCATAAACCCGTAGCGCAAGTGATATAGAAAATCATCTTGCCGATTTTTATCTTAATGTCGCTATCGGGAGTAGATGTTGCCATCGTAGTACTTGCTCCAAGTCAGATATAGATTGGTGGGTAATTCAGAATTACTGCGTTTTCTTGACAGGCACCCAGCCCTGTGTTATCAAATTTTGTCGTTTGTGTGCCAAACAACAGGAGAAACCGTGACGAAGAACTCAAAAGTGTTTGACATTATAGTTTTGGCCGGTATGGTTGTCAACATCATTTTGGCCGTGTTTTTGATCCTCTACTACTTTGATTTTCTCTAATTTCTTCACGTGTTTTTCTCTCCGCTTCCGTGTGCTTCCACCTTTGAAATCGCGCAGCGAAATCCGATTGTCTCATCCCGGAAATCCGGCATCATCTTGCTCCTGCTGGTAATCCGGATATCCGAACCGGTCGTCGTATAACCGCCACCTCTCAGTACACGATAGGTTCCATACTCGGGACTTTGAGGATTCTGTTCAGGAGAATCCTTGTAATAGGTCTCGCTATACCAGTCAGCCACCCATTCGATGACGTTACCGGCCCCATCCATGACTCCATACGGACTCTTATCAGTCGCAAATGTCCCTACCGGCGCAGAGACCTCATGGCCGTCCTGTACGCGGGCCCAATTTGCGCTATGAGGCTGCTCGTCACTCCCCCATGGCCAGAGCCTCCCATCCGAACCCCGCATAGCCTTCTCCCATTCCGCTTCAGTCGGGAGCCGCTTGCCTTTCCACCGACAGTACTCCGCTGCATCTTCCCATGAAACAAAGACCGCCGGTTGATTGACGCCTCGCACCTTACTACCACTCTTAGCATAACGCGAAGGCAGCCCTGGCTTTCGATGACCGGTGGCCAGAACAAATTGTTGGTATTGATGGTTGGTCACTTCGTACCGATCGATCGAAAAGGCATCGAGGAAGATGGTCCTCTGTGGCTGCTCGTCGAATCCACCGCCATCCGTTCCACGAACGAATGGCCCAGATGGAATGGTGACCATCTCTTCCTGAATTGGCTCCTCTCCGGAAGCGGCGTCTGCCTCCGACTCGGCTTCGATGTTACTTGCGGGCATCGACTTCTCATACGGGGTCATGGTCGTACCTCTCAGAATCGCAACGATAGGCATGGCAGCACATGCCAGTACTACGAAGAGAAATACCAGTTTAAACTTAGACTCTAGCATGCCAACCTAGCCGCTGAAGCTCTGCTCCTTTATTCAAGATCACTTGCGCAACGAATGCCGATTGTCACGTCTGTCCGCCAATGCTTGGCCGCGAATCGCTTAGACAACCTCGCACTATGTTCAGTCTCCCGCCATGAACCTCCGCGCACAACTTTAAGGTCTGCGTTCTCTGGCCCTTTAGGGTCGCGAAATGGTGATTTCTTGTAATAGTGCTCGTCGTAAGAGTCCTCAACCCACTCGGCAACGTTGCCCGTCATATCATAGAGGCCATAGGGACTTCGTCCTGTCTCGAACGATCCAGGTGGCGCCAAGTACTTATAGCCGTCCTCGCTGCCGTCCACATTGGAGGCATTGGTGACGAACTTGTCTCCCCATGGGTATTTCCTCTTGCTCTCTCCGCGACCAGCCTTCTCCCATTCAGCTTCCGTGGGAAGCCGCTTGCCGGCCCACTTGCAGTAGGCTACCGCCTCATCCCATGAAACACTCATCGCCGAGAATTCCGGCTTCAAAATCTTCGACTGATCGTCGTCGAACACCTCGATCCTCGGCTTAGCCCGCTTGGTCATCTTCGCAAACCTCATGTATTCGTCTTGCGTGACTTCTTTTCGGTCGAGATAGAACCCCTTTAGGTAGACTTGATGCTCGGGAGCCTCGTCCGGATCACCATCGTTGCTTCCCATCGTAAACGGACCTTCTGGGATCTGAACCATTTCCCGACCTTCGTCCCCTATCTTCGTCTTGTACATTGAGAAGTCATGAAACGGCACGTTACTCATCGTCGGACGAGCTTCCGACTTGACCGTTGCGACAAGCTCTTTCATTTGCTTCGCCTTATACGACTCATAGCCCAGCAGGCCGATCATCAGAAAAAATGAGGCAAAGACAAAGATGATGGACCCAATGAGAACACCCTTATTTTCCACAAATACCTCTACGGCCGTGTCATCACAAGCTATGACGATGCTGACGTCTTAACCTGTTCGGTCCCCGCCTTCCTAGCGGCACGTACATCGAGCAACATTGAAATCTGGACACCAAGAAATCCTCCCATGGCAGCTCCAGCGCCGGCGCCCACCCAGATCCGATCAACACCCGCCATCAGCCAGGCTAATACGCCGCCGATGACCGTCCCGGCTAGGATGCTGATAAGAAATCGGCGGCCGCCAAGAAAGCCAATCACAACTCCAAGCACGACTCCAATGGTGATAGCCAGCGCCATCATCCCACCACCCATCGTCTGGCCGATGAGCGTACCGACAGTACCCATCACGGCCATCCCTAGCGCAATATCGAATGCGTTTCCTTTCGTCACCATCGCCCGAATCCTTACCGACACTAAGAATCCCGATGCCTAGTTGGCCGGAACAGCAATCAACGGACCAAAATCGATCTCGACACCGGGAGCCGCGATGATCGAGATGCCCCAGGCCTTTGCCGCCGGCTCATGCTCATGAATTCGCTTAAAGTCATCGTACACGTTAACCCGTTCTTCAAACCACAGCCCGATTTCTTTCGTCCCACTCTGCACGACGATTTCGGAACCACTGAACATGCCGCCTTCCGTGAACGTACCTTCCGGTTTCGAACCACTCCACACGTATTTCGTAAAAACAGGGATAAAGAGAAGATCGGTATCTAAGGAGGCATAGACGGCGGCAAGCGGTTCAGCTCCACTTGAAGCCCTATTGAGACGCCATCGCCAGGTCAGAACAGGATACGCCTTAGGGTCCCAATCGATTTTCTTTTTTTTTATTCGCTGGCCTGCGTCTTTGGCTGAGAGGAAGTTCGCCCCATGCTCCGACTGCACCTTATACGCGTCACGCCCTTTCGATTGACTTCGCTGATTTTCGTGATCCCACTGTGAAGGAAATCCATCGGCTTCCTTGACCTGAAAGTCTTCCAATACCAACACTGGTCCTTCTGCCGCTGCAGAGCCCTGCCAAACACAAATAGTCGTTATGAGCCCGAGAACCATTGCAGCATACATCGACACACGGCGCTCCATAGACTTCATTCCCTTTCTTAGGTTTCTTGCGAAGGGACAGGCGAGAGTAAAGGAGCCTGTTCCTTCTGGAATTCCTCACCCATCACAGGCTGCTGTCCCCGCTGACACATCCAAAACAACACGAGAACCGCCGCCCAGAACACCAACATATTGAGAGTCACCATTTTCGTGGCGTATTGAAGGTCCGGGGTAAAAGCCCATGGGGAGACATCAGCCATCAGCTCGCTGACATGCCAGGACAAACGTCCCGAGGAACGAATATAGCCCATCAAACCCATGACCCAACTGAAGGACGCTGCCAGCCCAAATAATCCGACCATGCCGCGCAATGAGATCTTCCCCCACTGAATCGGTCCATGCACCACAGCGCCTCGAAGCATCAAGCGGTTGACCACCACTCCAACCATAATCACGGTCAACGTCGTAAAGGCTTGCGGAGCTGAGAGACCGACACGGACTTTGGCTGGCAAGTAAAACCCATAGATGGACAGCCAGATCACATTCAACACGCCAACGACATAGAGCACCGTGATCAGCGTGTTTCCGGCTCGGACCCACGAGATGGTCATCGTTCGGTTCGCGCGACGATAGTACAAGAAGCTGAGGGCGGTGACGAGAATCATGATGTTGACGGCACCATTCTTGGCCGACATAACCCCGTAGTTGCCGATCACTGGATGCTGGGCGCCTCCCATAGCCTTCACTTCACTGCCAGACATCAGCAAGGTGTGCGGCGTCAGCCAGATGAAGAGGGCCAGCATCAGAACGCCCAGCAAGAGCTGGTAATAGGGCTGATAGCGCTCGCCACCCTTGATCCTTGCCATACTCTGCCAAAGGTAGTAGTTGATCCCTAAAAAGAGGACCCCGATAAGGAGCGCCTGAACCACGAACAGCCACGTGAGCAATCCACCCATCATCGTGACACCCATAGTCTGACGAAACACGAACACCGATTTCATCAGCCAGTACCCTGCGATCGGCATAGGAAGAAGCGCGCACACCGTAACGAACAGAAACACATATCCCACCCAGTCGAAGTAGGCTCGTTCTTCGTCGGTCTTGCTGGTAAAAAACCGATAACAGGCATAGGCCAGCACAACGGCTCCACCGGACATGATGTCCGCCAGAAAGCGATGGACGTTCAGCGGGTTCCAGAGAGCGGAATGCAAGAGATGCCAGATGTTCCCCAAAAACCTCCCCTGCGCATCCACTCCGGCCGGCGACATCATGAAGGAGGACCAGGAGTTCGCCAGCATCAGTAACGCGGTGCCTACAATGTTCGTGAAGATACCGATTGCCGCGTGGATCCATTTCAGGCCTCGCTCGGCCATCCGATTCCAACTGTAGTAGTAAACGATCAGCAGGACCGTCTCTCCGACAAACACCGCGGCATAGAGCGGCATGAATGACTTGAATGTCCCGCCCATGTAGTTCATGAAACTGGGATAGAGAGTGATGAACAGAGTGAGCATCAGGCTACCAATAAGAGCTGTCACGGATAGAGCCAGCACAGCTACCTTTGCAAGATCTCGGGCCAGGCCGTCGTAGCGAAGCGCCAACGCCGGTTTCTTCGTCGTTAGTCCAAGGAACTCGATCAGCGCACAGAACAGCGGAAGCGCGAGAACAAACCCGCCGAAATACGTATGTTGCTGTGTCACGAACCATATGAGCACTCGACTGTCCAACGAACCGATCTGCGGATAAACCGTTTCGTGAGGAGCTGGAGCCGCAGGGCCTTGAGGGTTTCCCTCAGTCCCGAAATAGACATCGACCGAAGACTCCGCAAAGGACAAATCGGGGCCGCTCCATGCATATCCCATCGCGGTCGCAAAAAAAGCGATGCCGATCGCAGCACCGAACACGGAACGCACCACCCGAACGACTCGCCCCATACCCCTACCCCTACCCCTTTATTCCGTTCTTCTGGAAGGCCAACTCCGCTCCAACACCTTGGGGCGAACTCACCTGTTTACCAAGAATCCCCATCACGAAAGGACAGCGCAGCATACCGCTTGAAAGTTGTGGTGCCTCTTCGTTTTCCACATAACGGCGATGACCCAGGTAGTATCCGTACACACCCATCATCGCCACCACGAGCGCACCCATTACTGCGGCTACACCCAACGGAATCGCCGGCTGCCTCGCAACAAATAACACGAGCCCCATGGCCACGAGGTAATAGGTAGAGGCAAACGCCATCCCAGGCCACCACCAATATTTCAGCAATTCAGCCGGTGTCGTCTGACGGAGCCTGTGTCTCCAAGAGATGGATGGATTCAGCCCTCCTAAATACGCACAGAGGGCGAGGCCACCACCCAGAATAGTCACGCCCAGCAGCTGGACCAGAGCAGCGTTGTGCTCATCGACGATCGCCATCCCACACAACGATGCGATCGCACCGATCCCCAGACCTGCCACAGCCCAGAGCCCCAATGGCCAACCCCGGTGCTGCACCAATACACGTAACTGCTCCCCATCCGGAAAGGTCAGAAACGGCCGCCCCAACACTGAAAGCTTGCGCACATGGCCGATCTCAAACGCATCACGCGCGACGGACGTGCAGGAAATGATGATCGCCATCATCGCCGGCCCATCTGGGTGCTGGAGGTAACTGTAGTGCATGATCCACAGTAAGGTAAGGACCAACAGAGATAGCTGAATGCCATAGGCGGCACCAATCCAACCGACCAGCCAGCCGAGGCGATGCCAGCCGTCTTGCCTAACAATAGAGGACCAGGGTACCGCACGCCCAACCCGATAGGCCAAGAGTGCCGTGACCATTGCTACCACACTGCTGACCGCCAAGAGCACGAGGGGATCTGTGATCGGCAGAAGGAGCTTCGCCAGCCGATACATTCCAAAGGCGATCAGCCCGGGCAGGAACATCACGATCCGCTTTTTTCGGCGAACAGAATCTTCCGTAACCGCCAGGCTCAGACTCGGAAGTACCCGTAATGCCATTCGGTGCAACATCGCCGTTCTCGCCCCGTCTTAGGGCTTTTGAGCCCCCATTCCAAAATACTTGGCCTTGACCTCTTCCATCAGAGAGATCGTTACACGCGATAGGCCACGATCCGCGGCCGTTCGCTCAAGCTCGATCCGCGCCATTGCACGAACCGGGGCCGGCACTCGCTCCAACCGCCCTTCCGCTTCAGAGTCCCATTCAATACGCTCCCCAGTTCGGGGACCTAGCAGGGTATCAAGCGTGACGACGCACTGACCGTGACGACGGATATCCTGCTCCACATCTTCCCGAACCAGCACAGCCACATACGGCGGCATGCGATCCAGTCGGTGTAATGCGTCATCGGACCACAACAATCGATCGACAAGTCCATCGGCCTGCCCCTCCGGCACATCAACGCCGACCATCAGCCCACAACCTCGACACTCCGAGCGGATGAACCATTGAGGCGCGCCATCTGCGTTCATCCGCTCTTCGATCCCCTCTGTGTGCATCCAACGACCACAGCCACAAGTCAGCATCTCGATGGGCTACCCAATCTTCCCTGGGTAAAAGATATACAGCATCGTGTAGGTAAAGCTCCCTGTGACGAATAACACGCAATAGATAACCATCGTGAACCGACCGAGTGCCCGATGTCGCGTTGCCCCATCAGGCCAAATCCGCTGAATGGTCATTTCGATCGCAAACACGCACGCCACCACAAGAAGAAACACCAGATAGACCTCCAGCTTCCGCATCGAAAACCCCACGGCAGCAACACGCGAGAAAAAGAGCCCGAGCACGACCGTGGCAATCCCGCCGAAAATGAGGCCTATCTTTTTCCATGTCGTGAGCAACTGGGATTCCCGAAGGGTCCGAATCCCATCGAAGAACTGCTGGGAACGAAAGCCCAACACAATCATATAGACCGCCATGATCAGACCGATGATGACGAGAATAATGTGGAGTGTGAGCACCGGAATAAAGACATAATCGTAGAGCGACTGCGAACCACCGAATCCTTCTTTTCCTTCAAACGCCAGGACGCCAAGCTGTCGAAACAGATAATAGGCAATGAAGAAGCTGAGCATGGAAATCATGCCACCCAGCATCAGCCAATGGTGCGCGTCAGCATGTCGCCTTCGAGCTTGGAACCACCCGACGATGAATAACCCGGTAAACAGCGTCGCCATCAGCTGACTTAAATCCGCCCCGGTCGTGGCATGGGTCCCGAAAAACCCTGGTTCCCGTAACCAATCCATTGTTATGTCTCGACAACTAGCTCCGCCATCGATCTATGCGCATCCATCCACCGAGCTTGCGTGGAAAGCTCGCTTCTCATTCGAATCTCTCATCACGAATCACGGTTTCACACCTTGCACCACAGCCGTCTTTTCCAGCTCAGTAACGGAGGTAAATCCCGCTTCAGTCAGCCATTGAGCCGCATCGCTCGCTCGGTAGCAACTTCCTTGCTGGGTATTCACGAGTATATGAACCGCGAATGCGGTGGTCCAAGCCGGGCCAGCACCAGATACTTCTAAAAACCGGTCTTTGATCACAAGTCGCCCCCCCGACCCAAGCGAGGTGAAGACTTTTTCAACCACGCGTTGATTCATCTGAAAGGTCTGGTAGTGCAGGATATCAGACATCAGAACGAGATCGTATGGGCCACCAAGTGGATCTGAGTTAAAATCCCCTGGTAATAGCCGAATTCGGGCTTCAAATCCGGCTTCCTTCACAGTTTTTTCCGTCAACCTCAGCGTGGCTGGAAGGTCAAACACGGTAGCAGTCAATTCTGGGTACACCTGGCAAAACGCGATCGCGTTGGTCCCTGCTCCGCCCCCTAAATCCAATATCCGTTCTCTCCCGATCAAATTCAATCGCTTAGCCAAATCTGGTCCGCTGTGTTGGCCGATACGGTTGAGCACTGTCAGCACGTTACTTCCCAGCTCCGGGTCGGTCTCAAAGACATGTCGATCGACCATTCGATGCCCTGTTCGAATCGTCTCTTCCAATCGCCCCCAGTTGTTCCACTCTGCATCATGCAGGAGCAGAAGGTGTCCCACATATTGTTTCGAATGCCTCACAAGGTATGTGAGTGCCATAGCGGAATTACCGAACAGCTCCTCGTTTTTATTCAAGAGCTTCATCGCCACGAGTGCATTTAAAAGGATACCAAGCGTCGGGGCATCGGCGCCAATCCGTTCTGCGATGTCCTGAGCAGATTTTGGTCTCGCATCGATGGCGGAAAACAGGTCCAGCTTCACTGCGGTAAGCAAGATTTTAGTTTCCCAGTAGTACCCAAGCTGAAACACTTCCGCGAGCGAGAGTTCTCGTGACACACCAGCCCCTTCGGCCCTACAGATTAAAAATTGGCATATTACCTACAGGGGAAACGGAAAGGCAAGGTGACGAACTTGTTGGAATTTGACTAAAAACACGAAGGGCAGCGGATTACTCCGCTGCCCTTCGTTCACACAGAACCAGCTCAAGAAACGTCGATTACTTGAGCTCCGCCTTCAGGTTGGCCGTTCCCCCATCCGTCACATCGACTTCGAATTCAACCCTCTGACCTTTTCCAACGAAGGGGTGCCAGGCCACCACTTTATGCTTACCGGCAGGAACGTCCTTGATCTCGAATGATCCGTCATCCTTCACGACGGCATAGTGCGCATTGGTAACCGGGAGGAAGAAAGATTGCATGAACTCATGCTGGTCGCACTGTAGGCGGAAATACCCAATCTTATCCGCACCCCCTCGAAACACCACTGGCTTTTCCAACGTGTCGCCCTTCTTCGCGAGCCCGATATTGAAGCCTGTGGCCGAACTATTGCCCTTCACTGTGAAACTATGCGGATTATGGAGTACACCAGCCACCGACTTCGGATCATCCGGATCGGCGTCCTTGTTTTCAACCTTGAACGGTCGTGTATTGACGACGATACCGCTGTACGGCAGGAATTCGCAGAATTCAGCCACGACTTCCGTCCCGGCATAGCCATCCATGAACGCCTTGTCTTCAATGTCTGCAACTGCGACCACAGCACCCTTCAAACCGCCATCCTTTCCAAGTTCGATCTGCTTCAAAAACCGCTTATCTCCATCAATCAACGCCTTGTTCGGATTCTTCACGCAAAAGTTTGGATTAGGGAACTTCGACAAGAGGAACTCTTTCTGCTCAGGCTTACCGGAAAAGGTCACCTTGCCGGAGATCGTTCCCCCTGCGTACGAGGTAAGGGGCGCCGCAACCAACGCGACGGCGGCCACGCCAAATGCCATTGATAACGCACTCTTCATGGGACTGCCTCCTTGTAATAAACTATTAAAGAGAAACCATCTTGATTCCTGACTTAACTCCCTCCGCTTTTTTCCCCCATTTTATACGCTGGGGAACAACATTATCTCATCCATACACACGAATCACAACGTGTGGTGAGCTTGCACAGATCGATTATGTATATGAAATATTACCGTCTACTGTCAATGTTAAACAAGAGGCCGCAAAGTCACATCTGGAGTAGCTATTTCACCTTCGTCTCTGGTAAAATTCGAATGATTGATTGCTCGGTTTTTGAGTCGGAGTATCTTCAAGTGCTTCTGCCCTAAGTATGAACGAATGCTCCCTCCTTCACTAGCAGATTAACGCTCGCATGATGACACCCGCTGAATCCGCCATTAGGCTCAACCGTACCTTTCCTGTCTACGTGACGGTGCTCCTATTCGGTATTGTGACGCTCAGCGCACTGATTGGGGTCCCAGCATACGGCATCCTTGTCGGCTATACCTGGTTAGACTGGACCATGTTCGGAGTGCTGTACGTGATCACCGGACTTGGTATTACAGTGGGGTACCATCGTCTGATCTCGCACCGAAGTTTCGTATGCCCAGGCTGGGTCAAGATCGCCTTCTTGATCGCTGGTGGATGGGCACTGCAGAATTCCGCCTTAAAGTGGGCGGCGGACCACATCCGTCACCATGCGGCTTGCGACCAAGACGCTGATCCATACAATGCTCAGCGAGGATTCTGGCACAGCCACTGTGGATGGCTTTTCTCCGATGAGCGCTACTCGGACGAAAAATATGCGACGCGACTCAAGCAAGATCCGATGATTATGTGGCAGCACCGGTACTATGTGCCGATCGTGCTATCAGGGCTTGCGCTGCCATTCCTGGTAGGTTTCTTCCATGGCGGCTGGATGGAGGGATTCGGCTGCTTCATGTTGGCCGGGGTCGGCCGAACATTTGCTGTTCTGAACTCGACCTTCTGTATCAATTCAGTGTGTCATCTCTGGGGAAGCCAACCGCACAGCCAAGCTGACTCTAGCCGCGATAGTTGGCTGGTTTCGCTCCTGACCTTCGGCGAAGGCTACCACAACTATCATCACACCTACCAAAGCGACTACCGCAATGGGCCGCGTTGGTATAACTTCGACCCATCGAAATGGTTGATCTTCACGCTTTCACTGTTTGGACTCGCCTGGTCTCTGCGTACGGCTTCAGCAGCCGAAGGCAAAGCCTCAAACCTTTAGATCCTCACCTCTTGTCGCAGCGACAATTCGTAAATACAGGCCACCAAGGGACGCTAGTATTTCCGCAAGGAGACAGGTGGAAAATTCCACAATGCTCCACGGACGGCAGCCCATAGCAAATCAAGCATAGCGGTAAGATCGGGGGCTGTTCGAGTCAGGAGCTTGATCGCAAGCCCGGGGACCGGTGGTGTTGACACACCTCCCAAGACTTCCCCCGGCCTGGTCTCTAAGATCGCGGCAACAGTTGCCTCCAGTCCGCTCCAGACCTCTGACGCCATCGCGTCGTTCACGACATAGAACGAGGCGACATAGTTCCATTCTTCCGCCAGACCGACGCAGCCCAAGTCAGTGGCTGGATCCAGGACATATCGCTCGAAAAGTGAACTGCCCGATGCCGTTGTGATGCGGATTTCATTCTCCAGATCGGTAAACGCCCAGCGTTCATCTCTGGCTATTCGCCCGGAGGCCAGCGCATCCCATAAAATTAGGGTGGCACTCGGCGCGAGATTCACGTGAATCGCTTGCCGAAATCGTGATCCGGCAAACGGGATGGTGTGCTCCGGCAACCATTCCAAGATCGCACCAGGCCCGACCGTGAGGTTGATCACTTGTTCGGACAGTTTCCCTTCTGATCGATAGACACGATTGGCAGAAGGCGCGGAGATGAGGACATGAGCATCTCGATCCAGATTCATGTCGATAAAAAGACCGTCGCCCCCAACCAGACCACCCGACGGATTAACCAAGAGCGTATAGGCCGCTCCGGTATCATCGAGGTAAATGGGAGGGAGAAGCTTCCAGGGCGTTGTAAAATATGAATGCGCGATGACGGTCCGACCATCAAGCTTCGCGTAGTGAAGCCTGAGCTCGCCGACTCGTCCGACGAATTCGGTTGAGGACGGTGCGGGCAAGTTCTTTTTCTGAGAGGGCTTACTTCTCTCAGAAGGTTTTCTTTTTAAAAAAGTATTGGTTTTCTGAGACGCGCTTCTTCGCTCCCCCCTCCGGACCCGCACGGCCGTTAACGCCTGGCTCGCTGAGGGACACGCTGTTGGACCCACGCTACAACGGAATCGAGCCCCTCACCGGAAAGGATATTCGTGAAGGCAAAGGGAAGATCACCTCGCATGCGGCGTGTGTCTTGATCCATCACGCAAAGATCCGCGCGAACATGCGGCGCCAAATCCATCTTGTTGATCACCAGGAAATCCGACCGGGTGATGCCAGGGCCACCTTTGCGTGGGATTTTGTCACCGGCTGCCACATCAATGACGTAGATCACGTAATCTACCAGCTCAGGGCTGAAGGTGGCCGCAAGATTGTCTCCACCACTTTCCAAGAAAAACAATTCAACATCGGGATGACGCCGAAGCAAATCGTTGATCGCCTCTTGGTTATGCGACGCATCTTCACGGATTGCCGTGTGTGGACACCCTCCAGTTTCAACTCCCAAGATGCGGTCGATCGGCAATGCTGCGCGTTTCGTGAGAATTTCCGCATCGATTTTTGTAAAAATGTCGTTCGTCACAGCGGCCAGGCTGTAGCGATCGCGCAATCTTTGGCATAGAGCTTCAACAAGCGCCGTTTTACCAGAGCCGACGGGTCCTCCAATGCCAATGACCGGTATACCTTTTTCCCGTGCTTGCGTTGGAGACCAGCTGTGACTATGCTCACGATTCAGATCATGCATGTTCATGTTCAGATCAGGTAACCGAAGGCCTAACGCCGTCACCCGCCTGTTCTTTTCCTTTCTCTTTCGAAACGATGCTCACAGGCCTCCTCGCTCGTTAGGACCGAAAGAGCCTCCACTCAAGAGACCCATGTCGCATCGAATAAATGTCTTGAATAGGAGACCATGAACTCATCCCTGCGTCCGAGTCGACCTCTCTGCTAATACGCTCGATCACCGGAAGCCACTCACCCAGGATGCGTTGCCCCCCATATTGGCCGATCGGACTCAGTCGCATAGCCGCAGATACAAAACCGACCGCGGTTTGGTACAGGAAGGCAGCAGCTGTGTCCTCAGGGCTCCAACCGCACGCACCCAGAGTGAGACCAAACGTCACCGCGAGATGACCAGGAACTCGATCAGACTCCACCTCATCGTGATACTCGCTCAGAACCGGTTTCGCTCTGATCTGATCAGCCGCGACTCGAATCACTTGCCGCCCCATCTGACGGCTGGCCATCCGTGAGTCACGACTCAGCTTTGTGGCATCAAGCCTTCGATCAATTTCCAGAGCAGCTGAAGCTTTTCCTATAGCCCCCGCTGCATTGGCTATTTTTGTAGCGAGGGCTTCTCGGCGGCTCATGCCACCTCGCAGCAAATCCTCAACGTACCGCGCAAACTGATCCGAGTTCTTTACAGCACCGCCTTGCACAGCGGCTTCCAACCCTGAGGAAAATGCGTATCCACCTGAAGGGAAGAAGGTATCGACAAACCGCAACCCTTCAAGTAACGAGGGTGTATTCATGTTGGCATCGAGAAACGCACAGTCGGCTGGCTACCTCGGGATATTTTGCGACACGTAACCAAACCGGCTGTTCTGCTCGTCAAAACAGGAAGTACCGCTGCGCCATGGGGAGTACAACTGACGGTTCGCACGTGAGCCGGACGCCGTCCGCCGTCACAACATATGTTTCAGGATCGACTTCGATTTTCGGCAGATAGTCGTTCAGCTTCAGATCGCGTTTCTTCACGCTCCGACAATTCTTCGCCACAGCTACCCGCTTCTGCAAACCAAGCTTCTTTGGGATTTCCCGATCCATCGCGGCTTGAGACAGGAATGTGAAGCTGGTGCTTGAAAGCGCCCGTCCGAAAGCGCCGAACATCGGCCGGCTAATAATCGGTTCCGGCGTCGGAATAGAAGCATTCGGGTCGCCCATCTGTGCCTGAGCGATGAACCCGCCCTTCAGCACCATTTCAGGTTTCACTCCGAAGAACGCCGGCTTCCAGATGACGAGATCAGCAAACTTCCCGACTTCTACAGACCCGACCTCATGGGCGATCCCGTGCGTAATGGCGGGGTTGATCGTGTACTTGGCCACATACCGCTTGGCACGGAAGTTGTCGTTCAGGCCAGATTCCTTGCCCCCACTCGAAGACAAATGGCCCCGTTGGACCTTCATCTTATGAGCAGTCTGCCAAGTCCGAATGATCACTTCCCCAACTCGGCCCATCGCCTGCGAATCCGACGACATGATGCTTATGGCACCCAAATCGTGGAGGATGTCTTCGGCTGCAATGGTCTCACGCCTGATTCTGGACTCGGCAAAGGCGACGTCTTCGGGGATTCTTGGATTCAGATGATGGCATACCATTAACATGTCCAGATGCTCATCGATCGTATTGACGGTAAAAGGCATTGACGGGTTAGTGGAAGAGGGGAGCACGTTCGGTTCGCCACAGACTTTGATGATATCCGGTGCATGCCCACCTCCAGCGCCCTCCGTATGGAAGGTGTGAATCGTCCTCCCCTTGAAAGCCTTGATGGTGTCCTCGACGAAACCCGCTTCATTCAGTGTATCGGTATGGATCGCGACCTGCACGTCATAGCGCTCACCCACGCTGAGACAGGTGTCGATCGCCGCCGGTGTCGTCCCCCAATCTTCATGCAGTTTGAGACCGATGACACCTGCCTCCACCTGCTCGTTCAACCCATCGGGATGAGACGAATTGCCCTTGCCCAGGAATCCCAGATTCATGGGAATGCCGTCCGACGCTTCCAGCATGCGATAGATGTTCCAGGGCCCCGGTGTACAAGTCGTGGCGTTGGTACCGGTGGCGGGGCCGGTGCCTCCCCCGAGCATTGTCGTGATGCCAGAGGACAGTGCATCCCAGTACTGCTGCGGACAGATAAAGTGGATGTGCGACTCCACGCCGCCAGCCGTGACGATGCAGCCTTCGGCAGAGATTACTTCCGTTCCCGCCCCTATCTCCATACCTGTCGTTACATTGGGCATGAGATCGGAATTGCCCGCCTTGCCGATGCCGACAATGCGGCCATTCTTGATGCCGATATCTGCTTTGACGATCCCGCTATAATCCAGGATGAGAGCATTCGTGATAACGGTATCGAGGGCACCGTTGGCGCTTGTGGCCCGAGGCGACTGTCCCATCCCGTCTCGAATGACTTTCCCGCCGCCAAAGACTGCCTCATCGCCGTAGACCGTAAAATCCTTCTCCACTTCAATGATCAATTCCGTGTCGGCGAGCCGGACACGATCCCCTGTCGTGGGGCCATAGAGGGATGCATACTGCCTTCTTTGAATCTTCACTTGACCCCTCCTTTCACAGAAAATCCACGATCAGCTGCAAGCGCGAGAGCCTTGCCCTTGACTTGAGGGTCATCGAGCGATCCCTCCGTCAATCCATTGATGCCATGTGCAACCCGTTTTCCGGCTAGGGCCACAACCGTGACCCGCCTTTCTTCTCCCGGCTCAAACCGTACCGCAGTACCGGCAGGAATGCAGAGTCGAAATCCGAATGCCGCTTCCCGGTCGAACATGAGCGCGTGATTAGACTCGAAAAAATGGCAATGGGAACCGACCTGGATGGGCCGATCGGCCGAATTTTTGACGGTAAGCTCTTTCGTGTGTCGTCCCTGGAATGCTTCCACCTCTCCGGAGGCGACGAAAATTTCTCCCGGTATCACCGGCTTGGCCAACTCAGTCTTGATCGCCGCCAGGAAACCCTTTGTTCGTTGTGGGGCTTTCTGCCTCCGCTCCGGAACTCGTTTGGTCTTCTTTGGCATAAGTTCCCTCCCGCAGGGATTATGAGATAACTACAGGGTCTGCGCCCCGGCTTATCGAATCGGATTGTGAACGGTTACTAACTTGGTCCCGTCAGGGAAGGTCCCTTCGACTTGGAACTCATGAATCATTTCCGGCACACCAGGCATGACGTCCTTACGTGTGAGGAGCGTCGCGCCGTAGGTCATAAGTTCGGCCACGGATTTCCCGTCACGAATCCCTTCGAGAACGGCGGCCGTGAGGTACGCGACGGCCTCAGGGTGATTCAGCTTAACGCCTCGCTTTTTACGATCTGCGGCGAGCTGTCCTGCAACGTAGATCAACAGTTTTTCCTGTTCTCTCGGGGTCAGATGCATGAGTCCTCCTCCCTAAGGCAGTAGCCCTGCCATACTTCCCAAGAAAAATAGAACTGGCGAGGATATCGGATTTTCACGTTGGCCAAGGCTTTCTACTGCAGAACGGGGACGCGTGTCTAGCTTGTCGCTCAGCGGAAGAGTTCATCACAGAAGTCCGAACACACGACAAGACAGAGAGAACCCGGGTGCGTCCTGCTTACACCGTCAGATGTTGGCGGACCATATCGGCATTGAGGTCCGCGCTCTTGCCC
>CAZJOQ010000007.1:26556-41527 GCA_964547625.1 uncultured Nitrospira sp. | reverse complement strand
CGGCGAGCGGGTCGCCGCCGATCGACTGCCTGGGAGCGAAAAAGCTGCTGAACAGGCGAAAGGCGGCTTCGGAAGGATACGTCGGAATCCCGCGATACCGTAACGGTCTTGGGGCGGCCTGGTCTTTGTTCTGGTCGTCATAGAGCCCCCGAATGAGCTCGAACACCGCGGAACCCGTTCCGGGCAACAGCGACTTGAACAACTCGACCACCGGAAGAAAATCGATCCGGTCCCACTGCAGGGCGCCCATGCAGGACATGAACCGCGCCTGTTCGAATCCTCCGTCGCCGAGCGCATACAGCGCATCCTTTCGCTGTCGAATCGTCGCCGTCCCGTGAGGATCGATGGTGAAGTCGTCGTCCCGATAGAACCACCGCACGTCTTCGATGGGAACTCGCAGCGCTCCGGCAGCCATGGCGCGAAGATCATCGGGCGTGATCCGCTGCCAATCGGACCTCGCGGCAAGATTGACCGTCCGCTCGTGCACCAATCCGGAGGGTTTGATCCCGACCCACCGGCCCCAATCCAGTCGGACTCGCGCGCGCGTGAGCGTGGCGGGTCCTGCCACGGCCGACTCCCATTCGCACTCATGCAAGGGATGTCCCGCCGGATCGGTCGCAAGGAATCTCCGCCCGTCGGGCTGATACAAGACGAGATGCCCGGTCGGCAGCCTGTCGACACGGCAGCCGTTCCGGCCGAACCGTTCAGCGAGCGCGCGAGTGGAAGGAAAGCACAGATGACCGGGCGTGTTCAGGGCGACTGCCAGCGCATCCGACAGCATTTATTCGCGAAGCTGGCCGCTTCCCAGAACGATAAACTTGGAGCACGTCAGCTCTTCCAGTCCCATGGGGCCTCGCGCATGAATCCGCGAGGTGCTGATGCCGATCTCGGCTCCGAGACCGAATTGATACCCATCGTTGAGTCGCGTGGAGGCATTCACCAACACGGCGCCGGCATCGACTTCCTTGAGGAACCGCATCGCGCGTCCATAGTCCGTCGTTACAATCGCTTCCGTGTGCTGCGAGCCATACTGGGCGATGTGTTCCATCGCGTCATCGATGGTCTTCACGATTTTCACGGCAAGGATGAGATCAAGAAACTCTTTCCCGTAATCCTGCTCACTGGCCGGTTTGGCTTCGGATATCAACTGACAGGTCTTTGGACAACCTCGAATCTCGACATCGGCAGCTTTGAGGCTTGTCGCAAGTTTGGGCAACAGAGTCCTCGCGATCGAGTGGTGAACCAACAAAGTTTCCATCGCGTTGCAGGTGGAAGGCCGCTGCGCTTTGGCATTGACGCAGATGGCGTCGGCCATCGCCGGATCGGCATCGGCATCGACATACACATGGCACACGCCCGCGTCATGCTTGATCACCGGAATCGTCGAATGTTCCGCGATGAGTTTCATCAACGATTCCCCGCCCCGCGGAATGATCACATCGATGAATCGGTCCTGTTTGAGCAGCACGGGCACCAGCTCTCGATCCACGCGATCGATGAAGGTGATGGCGCCCGAGGGGACACCCGCCTCCTCCGACGCCTCGGAGAGGATCCTGGCGATCGCCGTATTGGAGTGCCGCGCCTCGCTCCCGCCCCGCAACACGCAGACGTTGCCCGATTTCAGGCAGAGTGCCGCCGAATCCGCCGTCACGTTCGGACGGGACTCGTAAATGATCCCGATCACGCCGATGGGCACGCGCACGCGCCCGACTTGCATTCCATTGGGCCTGGTCCACATGGTGGCCATCGTCCCCACCGGGTCGGGCAACTGCTCCACTTCACGAATGCCGGCCGCCATCTCTCCGATCCGCTTCTCGGTCAACCGTAACCGGTCCGCCAGTGCCTTTTTCTCGGGCGCCGTACCGAAGGCGTGCAGATCTCGTTCATTCGCCGCGAGCAATTCCTCCGCCTTCGCTTCGAGCGCGTCCGCCATCGCCCGCAGGGCGTGATTCTTCGTCGACGTCGGGAGGGACGCCGTTTTCCTCGTTGCTCGCCGAGCCTTGGAAACCAGCTCCAGCACATACTCCGACATGGGGAGCGGCTTGGAGGCTTCACTCTTCTGATCCGAAACCGTGCTGTCCAGCGTTTCCATGCAGCTCCCCAACAATTCGTGTGATTGAGACCGCTGCTGACAATACCGTGCAGGTCGGAGACCGGTCAAGGGCCCTATGAACCGGACGGGCAGGTGATCGCGTGTGTACCTGACAACGACGTCCGGTCTACGGATCGGTCTCTGGAGGCGCCATGAATGTATCAGGAGATTCCGGCGGCTCCTCCACGTTCGGCATCGAAACCGAGTCCGTCGAATCCATGATATCGTCCTGCGCATCCGCCGATTCGTCCACGGGGGAATAGTCGGAGGCCCCCTCTTCTCCTGAGTCCATCGGTGGAGTCGGCGTGGCCGGTTGTCCCGCCGCCACGGACGGATTGGGATACTGGAACGCCCAATCGAAGTAGGTCGCTGTTCCCTGGAAGTGACGAACGGCCGGTGGAAAGTTGCCCTGTTTGATGGGCGTCTCCCGGCTGGTGCTCCGCACCCCCATGATGCCTCCGGTCGGCGCGCGAATGAGGTGCCACTCACCGCGCCCGACCGGATCGACATAGACCTTCCGTAAGAACGGGGTGGGTGGCCTCGTGAGGTCGGCCAGCGTGTGAGGATAGATCTCTCCCGGCATGACGCGTCCGGCTTTGGCCTTGGCCGAGTACAGCGCCAACGCCGTTTGAATCTCGATCCCTTTGGCCAGTAAATCCGCCTCCAGCTCCCGTTGGACCATCGTCTTCCACTGCCGCGCCGCCATCGTCATGGTCAGCCCCATGACCGTGATGGCCATCATGACCATAAGGTAAGAGAATCCCGCTTCATGCCGTCTTGACGACAAGGTTCGCCGCATACCGCCTTATTCCTGCGCGACCGATTTCTCCGACAACAGCAGGGTCCGCTCCGTCCGGGTCTCGGTATCGCGCACGGTCACGCTCCCGGCGCCGATGGATCGGAGAATCACATGGTCGTCGACGCGGTCGCCTACCCGAACGATCATCACTTCATCGCCTTTGCTCAAGACCGCGATGTCTTTGTTCTTCTGCCGACCATCGCCCGTGCTCACAAATCCTAGGTACCGGTACGGTGCCGACTCCTCGGCTTCGCCCTGTTCCTCAACGGCGCCATCCGAAACCGGCTCTTGCCGGTTCTCCAACGCCGTGTCTTGGTCGAGCGGGAGCGAGCCGTCGGAACGGGGCACGGCAAAAATGTTCCGCGGCGCGGGAAACCGTGCCTCACGTTGAGCGTCCATCGATGTCAGAAGTTCAAGATTGACGCGCCGGCTGGTTCCCCGCTCCGCCGCCTGTCGGCCTGAAGATGGGTGGCCTGTGACATTCGTCAACGGCACGCGCACCGGCTCTTCGATGAAATCCCATTGCCAGGCCGCTAATCCCGCCCAGAGCACGACCAGCAGCAGTGCCAACATCATCTTCATTCTTGCGTTCATGATTACCGACCTGCTTCCGACGGGATGGGACTCTCTGAATCGGCGCGAAGGTACGTCGCGATCTTAATCGTGAACGTCAACGTGTCATCGTCCGTATCTCCGGCCCGCTTGAGCTCCAGATCTTCGATGAACAACAATTCATCGGCCGTCTCCACGTTATGGATAAAGCGGCGGAGATCCTCGTAGCGTCCGCTCATCGGCCCTTGGAGCACCCCTTTGCTCGTATGGGCAACGACCGTCGGTTCGGTCCGATACGACAAGGCCGGCATCATGACTCGATCGCGCTTCGCCTCTTCTGAAATCCCCAGCGCCAAGGGGGCGAAATCTCGTTCGGCGGGCAGCAAGGCCCACACTTTCTTCAGATCCGCTTGCGCTTTTCTGGCCTCCCGGTGCTGCGCCAACGACTGCCGCACTGCAATCCTCTCATTCTCCAATCGTTCCCGTGTCGACAAGGCCTCGGCCAACCCGACCTCCCGCACAACCAACAACATCACGAGGAGACCGAAGACGACGCTCGCCCATGGAAGCAAGGGTGCAAAGGGCTGTTGCAGCACGACGACCAGACGCTCGTTCATCCGTTACGCTCCATCCCGCCGGTAGTGCACCGTGACATCGAATTCCACCAACCCGTTTGCCCCGGTACGATGTTGGGCCAAGACCGGATCCTTGAACGTCGCATGATTCTGAAGTCCCAGAGTGAATGCCGTGATATCCTCCAAGCTCATCGCGGTTCCCGTCAGTCTGGTCGCCGTGCCCGCGTGATCGAGACGCACACTACTCAGCGCCAGACGTGGCGGGACAGCCTGCTCCAATTCCGTCAGAAACTTCGTCCACGAGAATTTCCGCTTCTCAAGGAGCTGATTGGCCAATTCGACCTCGAAGGACAGCCGACGTAATGCGTCCTCGGAGACATCGACCCCTTCACGCCTTGCCTCCGCGATCAGGTTCAGATCCTGTTGTCGGACTCGATTCAGCTCCGCTTCGATCGTTCGACATTCTTGATACGTCGCCATCGCCTGCGCGAGATTCCACAGGATGGCGGACGCCAGCAGGACACAGGCCCCCATCAACAGGAGACGCAGGGGAGCAACGGCAGGGCGATATCTGCGGCACAGGTTGATCTGAACGCGCTCATCGCCTCCGCTTTTCAGCCGGTTACACGTCAATCGTTGGAGAACTGTGTTCATTCGAATGTTCATCCCGCAACGTTACGGCAATCCTGCCAGGGCCGCCAAGGATGCCATCCCGCGAGACGTGCCGTTCGCCACCCAGCCGAGGGTCTCGACCGCTTTCCAGTCGAGTCGCTCGACCGAAAGTCGAAGTTCCCGCTCGATGTGTTCCTGCAAGGCTACCACCTCTCCCTCGGCACAAATCACGGCATGCTCGATGGTCAGGGAGGGATGCCGCTGACGACAGACCTCCAGCGACGCACCGCACTCTTCGAGCACCCTGTTCAGCACATCGGGGTCGCTCAGGGCGTCGGACACGTCCTCTCCCAAGAGTTTGCATCGATAAAACAGCGGGCGCGCTCGTCGGCACACGATCGTCGTTAGGGATCGATCGGCCACGTTGACCCACAGCACATTACGACGACGCCCCTCCGACCCATTCGTGACGCGCGTCCAGAGATCGAGCAGCCTGAGGCTTGTGATGCCGACATCGTAGGGGATCAACCCGAGGGATTCGCAGAGTGATTCATACTGTTGAAGCACCGATTCCTGGATCGATACCGTCAACGCCGTGTACGCCGCTGATCCATCGGCTTCTTGCCCCTGAAAGACCTGGAACACCATCCTGGCCCCGTTGAGCGGAAGCAGTTGTTCCTGCCCCAACCGCCAGCGAATGAGGCTCTCACGCTCCTCCGGCCGAGCGGGCAACTGCCCAAAATGAAGCACCGTCGCTCTCACCGCAGTGTCCGGAAGCAGGACGGTGATCGGTCGAGGAAAAGCCGAACGGGTAGCCCCGGCCGGTACCCGGTAGGCTCCTTCCGCATTCGTGACGGTCCGAACGCGATCGGCCAACGCCGGGACATCGGAGACATTGAGTTCCATCGGGGAAGGGCTGATCATGCCGTTCGGAAGCGGCGACATGACGCACTTGCGCCGACGCCGCCCATGCCAGCTTTGTTCACTTTCAGCCCACGCAAGCGAGTCGGTCCCGAATTTCAGGCAACGTTGAGGCCGACTGCTCCACCAGTCCCACATGACGTTATCCCTCTTCACTGAAAGTGACGCGATTGACCTCGCGTAGCGAGGTCTCTCCGTTCAACATCTTCGTGAGCGCCGATTGCCGCAGTGTGATCATGCCGTCCGTGACCGCGCGATACCGAATTTCCGAAAGCGGCCGCTCCGCATGGATCATCTCTTTGATCTCATCCGTTAAATCGAGAAATTCCGTGATACATTTTCTTCCGCGGTATCCGGTGCCGTGGCATTGTGGACACCCCTTCCCCTCATAGAACGGCGTCTCTTTGTATTGCTCATAGTCCAATCCGGACTCCTCGATGAGCCCCTGCTGCGCCTGCACGGATACCCGGCAGGACGGGCATAAGATTCGGACCAACCTCTGCGCCAATACGCAGTTGAGCGCCGCCAAGAAATTGTAGGTATCGATCCCCATCGACGCGAACCGCCCGATCACATCGAATACGTTGTTCGCATGGACCGTCGTCAGGACGAGGTGGCCGGTCAGAGCCGATTGAATGGCGATCTGGGCCGTCTCAGGATCTCGAATTTCGCCGACCATGATCTTGTCCGGATCATGGCGAAGGATGGACCGCAACCCTCGCGCAAACGTCAATCCTTTCTTTTCATTGACGGGGATCTGCACCACCCCCGGCAACTGGTATTCAACCGGATCTTCGATCGTGATCAGCTTGTCTTGGAGTGTGTTCATTTCGGAAATGGCGGCATACAAGGTGGTGGTCTTCCCGCTTCCCGTGGGCCCTGTCACCAGCACCATGCCGTGCGGGCGAGTGATCGCCCGGCGAAACCGCCTGAGATCTTCCGGATTAAAACCGAGCCGCTCAAGCTTGAGCGCCGACACGCCGGTCGCGATGGACTCCCGATCGAGTATCCTGATGACGACCGACTCGCCGAACACGCTCGGCAGGATGGACACGCGGAAATCCACAGTCTTTCGATCCAGTCGCATGCGAAAACTTCCGTCTTGCGGCACTCGACGCTCGGCGATATCCAACTCCGACATGACCTTCAGACGCGAGACCAACGGAGCATGCAATCGAATATCCAGCGGCTCCATGGCCGGAATCAGAATGCCGTCGACACGAAGTTTCACGTTCGTCGAGCGGTCGGCCGCTTCAAGGTGAATGTCGCTGGCGCGCCGTTGCATCGCACTGATCAAGATAGAGTCAAGCAGCTTGACGGCGGGGCTTTGATCTTCGCCGGCCTGATTGAGCGCGGGGATGTCTTCGCCACGCTCATCCTCTCTCACGAGAACCGATCGATACTCCGCTTCGAGTTCGCGGAGCGCCTGACTGGATCCTTCGCTCCGCTCCAGTGCGGCCAGGATTGCGCTCCTGGAGCTCACAACCCGGTCAAAAGGCTTTCCAAGCAGGAGTTCCAGTTCATCAAGGACGAACAGGTTGTGTGGTTCGGCGACGGCGATCGTGAGTCCTCCTGCAGGCTCGGCAATGGGTAGAAAGGGAACCCGTTGCATGAGCTTGACGGACATGGTCTCGAAATATCGAGGATCGACTCGAAAGTCGGTGAGCGCGTCGTACGGAAGGTCATATTGAGCGGCCAGCGCCTGAGCTAACCGCTCTTCCGAAAGGAGTCCTTCAGTGACCAATGTGGCCCCCAACAAGGCCGATACTCCGTTCAATCGATGAAGCACCTCGTCGACCGTGTGTTTGTCGAGTAGGCCTTGGCCGACCAAGACTTCCGACAGGGAAGCACGAACAAGGCTACGTGGCATGGGCAACCTCGCTGACCATCCTATCCCCGCAGTTCACGGTCGGGGTCATCCATTCCTAGCCGCCGACCGTTCCGGCCATCTGAAAGACGGGCAGGTACATCACGATGACGATCCCGCCGACCATGACTCCCATGATGAGGAGCAACGCGGGCTCGATCCACGTGGTGAGCTGGGCGAGCCTGGTGTCAAGATCCGCCTCGTAAAACTCCGCGACGTCCCCTAGCATGGCGTCGAGCGAACCTGTTTCCTCACCGACCGCCAGCATTTCGATCGCGAGCCTAGGCAGGACCTTCGGACGATCTAATGCATTCGCAAGAGTCGCCCCCTCACGAATCTCGTCGACAGCCCGGATCAGCCGCTGCGAAACGAAACGGTTGGACACGGCCGCGCGCGCGCTGTGCAGCGCATCCACAAGCGGAGTCCCCCCGCCGAGAATCGTTCCCAACGTCCTCATGAGCTGCACGGTATTGTGTTGGACGATGATCGGTCCCACGACCGGAAGTATTAGACATAGACGGTCGATCCAAAGACGCCCGGCCGACGTCGTGTAATAGGCCTGTATCCCCAACAGCATACCGACGATCGCCGCCACGCCCGGCAAGGCCCACGCCTTCGCGTGAGAGACCGCATCGAGTAACAGCTGGGTCGCCCATGGCAGGGTCTTTGCCGATTCTCCGTACACCGACACAAAGGTCGGCATGACATACGTCAGCAGAAAGCCGATCACCGCGATGCCGATACAAATAAGGACGATCGGATAGGAGATGGCCTTCGTCACTTTTTGGCGAAGGGCCATCATCAGTTTCAGATAGGTCACGTACCGTTGAAGCACATCGGGAAGGTTGCCGGATTGCTCCCCTGCCCTGACTGTCGCGACATAGAGTTCGGGAAAATACGAGGCGTGTTTTCCCAGGGCGTCCGAGGCGGATGCCCCACCTCGAATATCCTCCTTCACCTCGCGGAGCGCCTGCTGAAATCCGGCATGCCCGGTTCGCTCGATGAGCAGGTCCCACACCCGCAGGATCGGCAATCCCGATTTGACGAGGGCCACCAGCTCTTGGTTGAAGATCAAGAACTGCCCGAGCGGAAGCCTTCCGCGAAACCACGGCTTCCGCGCCTCCACTGTGGCCGTTCCATGCCGGTGGAGATGAAACACCAAGAGCCCCTGAGACTCCAGCCTGGCGCGAACGAGCGACTCTTCTTCTCCCTCTACATGGCCATGAATCGTAGCGCCGTCGGGTCGTGCCACTCGGTACGCAAATACCGCCATACCCTACCCCTCTACATGGATTCATCCACGAGCGCGTCGTCAGAGAGCGTGGGAACGCTTAGGGTTTGGCCGACGTGAATGCGATCATCGATCAGCCCGTTGATGGCCATGAGGCGCGCCACCGACGTCCGATATCGCCTCGCGAGGCTCCATAGCGTATCTCCATATCTAATCGACACACTCATGCGACCGGTCATCATTGAGGCTCGCGTACCCGGTGGAGCCACGCCGGCAGACGACACCGTCTCCGCCGATACGTCGATGGTGTCCGGCTGAGCATCCTCCTCAAACGCTCTATTCGTCGAATCCGGTCGCTCGGCCCGCCGAGAAATGATCGCCGCCGGAGACACTCCTGCTGTTGTCTGTTTCCCGGTTTTTGACGACGGTTTTCTGAGCTGTCGCAGTTCACCCTGCAGCGCGGCTCCGGTTCGCCCCATGCGCTCTCGCTCAGCGCGTGCCGCCGCCAACTCCTCCCGCTGGAGATCGATCACACGGCGGGCTTCGATGAGCCGGCGTTCAGCCTCCCGACTACTCCCCTCGAATTGAGCACGGAGAATCTGCGCATCGGCATAGGAGCGGCGCTGTTGATCAATCTGCATCTGCAGTTCGGTGATTGTTCGCTGCGCGTCCCGCAAGGAACTCCTCAGGGCGTCCACGGTCAATTGGAGATCCGACTTCTCATGATCCAGGATAGGCTCAAGCGGGCTACACGCCACCATTCCGGTCAGCAACACTCCACCCACCAGGCTCCACGGCACCCCGTCGACTACGTTGCTCATTGAACCCGGTTCCCGCCGGCGTACGCTCACGATCCTGTCACCATTTGTTATAGGGAGTCCCGTTCGTCCCCACCAGGTCGGACCCGGAGTACACATCGAAGATGCCACCCTCCGTCGGCTCGATCATTTCTTGCCAAGACCTCGACGAATTCGTAAACGGGTCATTCGGAATGGCCCGAAGATAGCCCGCCGACACCAAGCCATCTAAGGACGGAGGATACTTCCCCTGATCAGCGCGGTGATGATCGAGCAACTCGCGCAGGGTAAACAAGTCCTGCCGCAAGACCGTTTCCTTCGCTCGAATCAGTGATGATTGATAGGATGGCGTGGCGATCGTGGCCAAAATGCCCACAATGGACACTACAATCATCAGCTCGACCAGTGTGAAACCTTTTTCATAGTCATGCTCCATGCCGTCACTCTACCAATCCTGATACTTGGTGCCGTCCAACGCCGTCGCTTCGCTTTGCGTCATCACGTCATAGACGTCCTCTCCACACCAGCTTGTCGGCTTTGGGCCGTCCTTGTAGCACCGCAAGAGCCAATCCGGTCGTCCGGTCAGAGGATCCACCGGCATGACCCGCAGATACCGCCTGACTGTCGTGCCTCGGACGGTCGCTTCCTCTCCGGTGAGCGTCACGCCCAACAACACCTCCAAAGACTTCGGATATCCATAGGCACCGGCGACTTCCTTGCAGACCAACTTATTCTTCAGACAGACAGAACCCAGGAGGACATCCCCGTCACGATTCCACTCCGCCTTAAACAAGTCGATGGCGCCGCGAATGATTCGAAGCTGTTGACGCAGCTCAATTTCATGAGTTCGCGTGGTCGATACTTTACTCAGGGGCATGGCTACGGACGCCAATAGTACGATGATCGTCATAGTGACGAGGACTTCGACCAATGTCAGGCCCTCCTCCCTCACCGCACTCTCACGACTCCCGACCCCTCGGCCCTGGAGAATGCGTCGCCGCCGGCAGCATCGGAATCATTCAGCCCGACACGGACGGGCGACACCCCAGGCGCCTTTGCCGCAAAGGTCAGGTTCAGAGTCCGCGGCGGCCGTTGATCCGGATGGGCCAGTTGGAACATGATGGTTCCCGCTCGGGTTCCATCCGTCGTCGCACCGGTCGAGAGCAGCTGCGCGTCGCCAAGGCCTTTGAATTCCAGAATCTCCGGGTCGTATTCAAGCGTGAAGGTGCCCGCACCGGATGCTCGGAGTCGGCCATCCACGATGGCCATCCTGACCTCCCTGCCGACTTGGACAACCGCCTCATCGGGCTTGATCTTCAAGAGAGGACCCGGCGTGGCCAACGCAGTGAGTGATTGAACCGAGTGGATCTGTGATACGCCTTTGGGTGTCATGCCGTGCTGATGTGCCGACCTTCGGTACTCATCTTTCAAAGACGTTGATCTCTTGCCCGTCGATCCGGTGAACACCGGGCTTGTCGCGTAGTTGAATTCGGTCCCGGACCAAAATGCCTGGTTTGTGGATCCCGGAGGAAGCAGCGGCTGTGCGATCCGGGGGGTAATGGTCAAGATGACTTCCGTCGTGATCCGTTCGGTTCTGAACGAGCTCAACAAGTTTCCGATGAGCGGCAAGTCTCCGATCCACGGCACGGTGACGCGTGTTCGGCGATCCTCTTCTTGGAGAAGGCCTCCGAGGACGACGGTTTCACCGTCTCTCATGCTGAGAGTCGTTTCAGCAGAGCGGTTACCGAATTTGAATTGCTGGATGAGCGGAGCCGTCTGCAGCGTGATCTGATCACCGACCCGTACGACTTCCACCTTCATCTTCAGCGACAACTCATTACCCAATCGAACGGACGGTTCGACCGTGAGTTTGACGCCCACATCTCGAAACTCGATTGACGTGACGGTTGAGGTCGTCGGAACAGCTCCGGTGGTGGCCTGCCCCGGCAATACGTTGGTTGTGGAGAGAAGGATCGGTTGTTTATCGCCGATGTTGATCTCCGCTTTCTTGTTATTGATGACGCGAATCTTCGGCGACGCCAAGGTCTTCGCGTCGGATTGCTGCTTAAAGAAATCCAGCAACACGCTTGTCGGCAGCTTGAAGAGATAATTGTCCGGCCCTAGGTCCGTCAGTTGCCGGTAGGTCATCTGTACGGCCTCTGCGGCCAATACTCCCGTGAACCCGGAGGCGATCAATCCGGCGCCGGCCTGTTTCGGATAATCCAGCCCATACCTCTGATTCTTCGTGCGATTGACCTCCAGCACTTCGAGATCAAAGAGCACCTCCGGTTCCTGTCGGTCGTTGGCAAGGATGATCTTTTCCGCGAGTTCCAATTTCTCCGGCTGGTCACGAATGACGATCGCGTTCAGCTGCTCATTCGCGTGCATCCGCTTTGAATCCAACATGCTCTTGAGGAGCAGCACCATATCCTTGGCTTTTGCCGTGGAAAGATAGAAGGTTCGAATCATCAGATCCTGATACTGTTCCTGCTTTTGCTTGGTATCGGGACTCACGACCAGAACGGTCGAAGATATCCGCCGCGCAAATAACGAATTGCTGTTGAGAATCAACCGAAACGCTTCTTCAAACGGCGTGTCTTGAATGGCAATTGAAATAGGATCGTTTCGAACATCCTTATCGAACACGAGGGTCAGGCCGCCGGATTTTGCCACAACCTCCAACACTTCTTTGATGCCGGCATTCTTGAATTTGAGGGTGACGGACTGCGTCATGCCCTCCCCTCTTCCAAGCGCTTGTCGCTCCTCGGTCAGTCGAGCAATACCGTCGAGCGGAGCTTGGTACGTGGGATCGAGTTCCACGGCCCGCGCGTAACTACCCAATGCCTCCTCGATTCTCCCGAGTTGCGCCAGACGTTCTGCCTCACGATAGTGGGATCGTGACTCCTTCACACGAGCAGCTTCCTGGAAGCCTGATTGGTAGTCGGTGCCGGAAGGTTCGATGGCCAGTGCGCGCTTGAATTCTTCGAGCGCAAGATCGCCTTGGTTGTCTCTGATAAAAGCCCGGCCTCGTTCGGCATGCATCGCGGCTGTGCGTCCACGAGCCATCACATATTTGTGTTGTAGCGCAGAATTAAATGGATCGTCCTTTAACGCTTCCTTGTACGCGAGACTGGCCGCTTCCCAGCGTTCCTCAGCCGCGTGTTGATCTCCTCGCTCGATTTCTGGAGAGACAAACGAGGTACACCCGCTCAACAAGAGGAGGCCGAGGGCGAGCACATGTCGACAGACCTGAAGACGGCGAGTCACGATACTGGTCTCCTGATGGCGTACCGGCGGCGCAGACCGATCGCCCATCTCATGCATTCATTTTTCTTATACTACGGATCCAGAAAGGCTCAAAGGAAAAGCCTAGAAGACGAGGGAGGGAGAAAAGACGCGTTTACCCAAAGGTCTTTCGAAAGAAATGACTTCAGGCCATCTGCTGGGCACCGTGCATCGAGAGGGATCGGATACGCTTTACAACCTCCAGTATTTGATCGTTGCAGGGATTTGGCGTGGGTCCAGAATGCCTTTGACGTCGATCACAACACCGTGGTTCTGACTTCGAAGAGGTTTGAAGAGGTCCGTCGCCTCCGACTGAGAAAAGCTCTGGTGCGCGACCGCGAGAACCAATCCATCAAGATCCTTCATCGCCTCCCAATCGAGAAGATGAATACCGTACTCCGCCAAGGCTTCCTCAGTTTCTGCGATGGGGTCATGCACCAGCACCTCAACTCCATATTCATGAAGTTCGCGAATGATATCGGGCACCCGGCTGTTACGGAGATCCGGCACATTTTCTTTAAACGTGAGACCAAGGACTCCCACTCGTAATGCATTCGCAGGGCGCGATAACTGGCTGAGCAACTTCATGGTCTGCTCCGCCACAAACTTGCCCATGCCGTTGTTGATGCGCCGTCCGGCAAGAATGACTTCAGGATGATATCCCACCGATTCCGCCTTCGAGGTCAAATAATAAGGATCCACCCCTATACAATGGCCGCCGACAAGGCCGGGGAAGAACCTGAGGAAATTCCATTTTGTCCCTGCGGCTTCCAGAACCGACTTGGTATCGATCCCCAGCCGATGGAAGATAAGGGACAACTCATTCATAAGGGCAATATTCAAGTCGCGCTGTGTATTTTCAATGACCTTGGCCGCCTCTGCTACTTTGATGCTGGAGGCTCGGTGAATCCCGGCCTTGACGACCAGTGCGTAGGTCTCCGCGACGATATCAAGAGATTCATGGTCCTGCGCTGACACGACCTTAATAATTTTTTCGAGTGTATGCTCCTTGTCCCCAGGATTGATTCTCTCCGGCGAGTACCCGAGCTTGAAGTCCACTCCGGCCTTCATACCGGACGTTCTTTCTAAGATCGGCAAGCACACTTCTTCGGTCGCACCGGGATAGACAGTGGATTCATACACCACGATGGAACCCGGTGAGAGGTTCCGTCCGATCAGCTCTGATGCCTTCTGCAGAGCGGTAAGGTCGGGCTGCAACGCTTCATTGATCGGCGTCGGGACCGCAACAATGATGAAATCCGCCTTCTTCAGGTCTACCGGTTCCGCCGTATACTGGACCTGTGTCGAGGCCAGATCCTTTTCCGACACTTCTCCCGTTCGATCGATGCCTTTGCGCAGCTCGTCGATTTTCTTCTTGTTCACATCAAACCCAATAACAGGACCGATCTTCCCGAAGGCGACAGCGATGGGAAGACCAACGTAACCCAATCCCACGATTGCGATGGAACGCGATTGCCTCTTTGTCATACATCCCCCAAGTGAATTTCGATTCGAGCTCCAGCAGAAACCGGGTTAACAATGGCAGAAGATACTGTGACCGTCAAGGAATGGATGACCTTCGCAAGGCTGGTCGCCTACGTATTCCATGCCCTTCACTTTGCATCAAGGATGCAGACGTTTCACGACTGAGCAGTCACACCAACAACAAACCCTTGCAATATCAACATGATCCACAGCTTCAAATAGACAGTGCTAACAGTGAACGTGCGTCATATCAATCAACTAGACGGCAATACATCATCTATTACTTTATGTGTACGACCCTGATAATGAACCTCTGATCCTTTCCCACTGAACCGTCCTCACGAGAACTGTTCCGCTACAGACAACGGCTTTCATCAAGGCGCAACAACGCATAACAAGCCCCTGTATCGAAGACCCCAGTCATGTGGGGTAATTTCTACATTGCGGGAGGCACTCAATTTGCTCGGAGCCCACCCTATCCCTGTATCGTCCACGTAGTGGCGTTCAATTCGATACCATGGAGGCTTCCGACAATGCGCCAGAATGCTCAGCGATCGCTGTTCCCCGCAGCTGGAATTGCTGCTCTCTTGGTCACTCTTGAGCCGATGAGCTGCTATGCACAAGCAACCTCAGCAGGGACGCCTCCGGTCATCGGTGTGAGTTCCTCGAGTGTGTCATTCCGCGCTCAACAAGGAGCAGCCAACCCGCCGACCCAATCCCTGCGCATCAGCAACAGCGGCGGAGGCACCTTGAAG
>CAZJOQ010000007.1:0-26456 GCA_964547625.1 uncultured Nitrospira sp. | reverse complement strand
CGGCCGGCACCCATACCGGCACCATCTCCGTCAGGGCTTCCGGAGCGAGACGCGTGTCCCTACCGGTGACGGTCACCGTGACGGTCCCACCGGCCATTCGGACCAGCCTTGCCCGGGTGTCCTTTACCGCCCAGCACCGAGGGAGCAACCCGCCGACCCAATCCCTGCGCATCAGCAACAGCGGCGGAGGCACCTTGAAGTGGACTGCGACGACCACTGCGGCATGGCTCCGGCTGAGCCCGGCCTCCGGCACCAACACCGGCACGATCACGGTCACGGCCACCACCAGCGCGCTCGCGGCCGGCACCCATACCGGCACCATCTCCGTCAGGGCTTCCGGAGCGAGACGCGTCTCCCTACCAGTGAGCGTGACCGTGACGGCCGCTGCAGCTTCATTGACCATCACGTCTGGGAACCTTGCCTTTACGGCGACGCAAGGTCGTGCCAATCCATCGACTCAGGCCATCACCCTCAATTCAACCGGAACGTGGACAGCGAAAGGCAATGCCTCCTGGTTATCGCTCAGTCCCACATCAGGTTCGAAGAATGGGAACATTACGGCGAGCGTCAACACCGCCAACGCCAACCTGGGGAATAACTCCGCCACCGTTACTGTGACCAGCGGAGGCGTGACCAAGACGACGAACGTCACCCTTACACTCAATACCCCATCGAGTTCGTCCGTAACTCTGACGTGGAACGCAAACACGGAGAGCGATTTGGCCGGATACAAGGTGTATCGCGCAACGGCTTCCGGAGCCTATGGAGCGCCGATTGCAACTGTTCTACGAACAGTCACAACCTACCAGGCAACCGGCCTCCAATTCGGGACGACCTATTTCTTCGTCGTCACAGCCTTTGACATTGCCGGAAATGAAAGCGCGTACTCGAACGAGGTCAGCAAGAGCATTTTTTAAGGAACGGCTGAATCAACTCTGATCGTCAGTCAACGGCGGGATCCAAGGAAGGCACCGTGCGCCTGAGACGTCAATTGGAGGATTGTAGTTCCGCTTGTTAAGCCGGTTTCTGCCGGCTCATGCGTGGTGTCTGCCGCCACGGCACCAGTAAAGGCGCCATAAGCCGACCCTTATACGGTATGCCTTAAACTGCTACACGACTCTCACCGGCACTACCATAGTTCAACATATAACTCGGGAGGGAATTTGCGGCGACACCGTTAAGAACCACATGAATAGGTCTGGATGCACGCAGTGAACCGATTGCCTGCGTGACGGCTTGTTTGGCCGTCACGTTGGCCCGCACCACAAGAAGCAGAAAATCGCTGTGGCTTTCCAAGACGTTCATCGTGGCAACCGGCAGAATGGGTGGAGCGTTCAGGAGAATATAATCGAACTCGTCTCTCAATTGCGAGAAAACACGATTGAGTTGCCCGGCCCTTAAGAGCTCGCTGGATTCATTCACATCCTGCCCGGCGGGCATAATCCAGCAGGGAACATCGGCCAGTGGGGTCATGGCCTCCTGGAGGGGAACATCATTTCGTAAGCAGTCAATCAACCCGTATCGTATAGGTGTCTCTATGAATGCCTTCAGTTCCGGAAACACAAAGTCGCAGTCTACCAATAGAACTCGTCTCCCAAAATCACGGGACAACGTATAACCCAGATTAACCACTGTCGTAGTTTTTCCTTCGCCCTTGATGGCGCTCGTCACTGCGGCGACCATCGGAGCGCCGGTTGAGTTGAGGAGCTGCAACCTTGCCGCAGCGACGCGATACTGCTCAGCCGCCATGGACCGTGGAAACATTTTCGTCACGAATCTTCTGTCGGTTTCGCTGAAGCTCGGTCGATTGTCTAGCGCTGAATTGTTCGGCACTGCCTCAGGCTGAATCTTTGAACCCATCCCCAACGGCCGCCTGAGGAGATAGGATCCCTGCCAATCTTGATAGTCACGCCCCGGACGCCACAGTGATGAAAAGTCCGGAATGGCCGCCAGCAACCGAGGGCCTGCCAGAAGGAGTTCCACATCTTCAGGACCTCGGAACTGGGGAGTCAGTCGCTCACGCATAACCGACAGACCAGCGCCAAGCACACAGCCAAATAAGAGTCCTAACACTAAAACTCGTGGCCTGTTCGGAATGACCGGGTCGTAGGGGAGCTTGGCTCCGTCCAGTATTCGAAACTTTCCGCCTCTCTGTCGCTTTTCTATATTTCCTGCGATTCTCGTGTTTAACCGCTTGTCCAGGAGCATCGCATAGTTGGACTTCATGTTATTATAGTCGCGTTCCAGGACCAGCAGCTCTTGCTCTACCAGAGGCGACCGCTCCAGCCGCTTTTCATAATCTCGCTTGCTGATCTGCAGCTGCTCACGGCGACGTTGGAGAAGCGCGATCTCAGCCCGCGCTTCACTTTGCTGCTTCATCAGATCCTGCAGATAGGGGTCAAGCAGTCCTGCTCTGTCCGGTCTGATTGCATCCCGACCATACAAATTCGTCAATTCCTCTTCAACCTGCCGAATTTCTTCTTTGGTCAAGACAATCTCAGGATATCCATCCCAGAATTCCGCCTTCAGCTTGACCAGATTCTCTCGAAGCTCTCTCAACCGGCGAAACAACGGGTCAGGTTCCCCTCCGCGAGAAGTTCCAAGTGAAAGATTTTGCATCCCTGAAACTCGATATTGCTGAACGGCTTGACTCAGCATGGTCAGCTTGTCCGACTGACGCTGTAGGCTTTCCGTGGTGGCAGTGAGTTCAAGCTGCACTCGATCCAACGCGCGGACATTGGCTTCGGCCTGTTGGGGAAGATCGTCCAGATGTCTTTGCTTGAAGCGACTGATATCGCTCTCTTTCTTTTCCAGTTCGAGCTTCATGAATTTCAGCTCGTCGTCAAGAAACTCTCCTGCCCCCTCGGCTTCCTTCTCCCGCTCCTTGTTATTTTCCTCAATAAATTTATCTGCGATGCGTGCCGCCACCCGCATGGCAGTCCTCGGATCCTCATGGATGAAGGAGACGACGAATCCATCAACCAAGTTCTGTGAACCTTTGCCTCCAGCCGGGTCAATCATGGCCCGCTCAATCATCGTCCTTCGCGCTAGCTCGAAGCCGCCTATTCCCGTCTCTTGCCCGTCAAGCTCATCTTGGTAGAGCCCCAGTTCCTTTGCGATTTCAGCCATGAACTTCGTGTTGATGACTTGCTTCTGGATAAAAAAGAGACGCTGTTCGAAACGTTTGTCCGCTGCTTCCACGCTGTGGATCACATTGTCGATCTCCGTGCGTCCTTCTTCCACGATCAACGTCTGTGACTGATAGTATTGAGTCGCGATCAGGCAGTACCCCCAGGCCACGGTCAGACCGAGAGCTATCGCACCCGCGATGAGCCACTTGTTGCGCGAGGCGATGAGGGCATACTCGCGGACCGTCTCCACTCCTGTTTGTTCTGCCGGAAGAGCTGAATCAAAGTTTTGCATGTTTACGTTCCAAACTGCTTCATCAACAAATGCTTATATAACAACGACATCCTTACCGGCCTGCACCATCGGCAACTCCTTATCATCAGAAGCACAAGCTCGGAACGTCGGGACAAGCTCCTTCAGCCGGTCGATGACCAGGCTTGCTTCGTCCCGCTGAATCGCCGACTCCAAGACCGCCAGATTTTCCTTGAACGTGACAAAATCGGGCGGGGTTGAGGCTTGAATCTGTAGAATCTTGTCCAGCGGCGAGTTCGTGGCGAGCTCACCCTCTCCGACTAACTCTTCATAAAGTTTTTCGCCCGGTCGAAGACCGACAAATCGGATAGGAATGTCTTTCCCCGGAACAAAACCGGACAGCCGAATGAGACTTCTGGCGATATCAAGAACCTTGATTTGTTCGCCCATATCGAGAATGTAAATGTGCCCCTGCTTCCCGATCGTTGCGGCCTGAAGAACCAACTGGACTGCCTCGGGAATCAGCATGAAGTATCGCCGGATCTCGGGGTGCGTAACCGTGACCGGGCCACCGGATCGAATTTGCTCCTGGAAACGGAGGACGACACTTCCGCTACTACCGAGCACATTACCAAATCGCACGAGCAGGAAACGCGTCTTGCTCGTTCTCGCAATGTCCTGAATGATAAGCTCAGCTACTCGTTTCGTAGCTCCCATCACGCTCGAAGGATTGACCGCCTTGTCGGTGGAAATATGGACAAATTGTTCGACCCCGTACAAATTCGCCGCTTCGGCAGTGATCCGAGTGCCGAGGCAATTATTCTTCACCGCTTCAAGTGGATTCATCTCCACGAGAGGAACATGTTTATGGGCGGCCGCATGGAACAAAATCTGAGGCTTGTACTGCTCTAATACGGCATGAAGCCGATGCGTGTCAGTGACGTCTCCAAGCAGTGGGACGACCGGAATCGCAAGGTGCTGGTCATCTAATTCTTTATGAATGTTGTACAGACTGTTCTCGTGGCGCTCGTAGAGGAGTAGGACCTGTGGATCGAACAAGCTGATTTGCCGAACCAATTCCGAGCCGATCGAACCGCCGGCCCCGGTGATTAAGACCCGCTTCCCTCTCACCATCTGCCTTGTCGCTTCATTATCCAGATCGATGGGCGCACGAGACAACAGGTCCAGGACCGAAATATTTCGCATCTGGCTGATGGTGCTTTGGTCTGCCAGGAGTTCTCCTTTGGCGGGTACCGTCTTAATTGAAACCTCATATGGCTCCAATTTGATGACCAGGCCTCGAAGGAATTCAGGTGTGGCGTTGGGCGACGCAACCACAACTATTTCAGGCCTGAGCCCTTCCACAAGCTTCGGGATGTCCGCCACCGTCCCCAACACTCGGACGCCATGGATCCGTTGACTAAGGAGCGCGATATTATCGTCAATGAGCCCGATCGGCTCGCAGTTAAACTCACTGCGAGTTTTCATCTCCCGCACAACCCGCTCTCCTGAATCGCCGGCGCCGACCACCAGAACTTTTCGTTTCTTCTGAAACACCGCCTTGTCCCGAAGAACTCTCGAGGACAATCTGACACCGGCAAGAAACCCAACGATCAGTAGAGCATCGATGGCAACAACAGAACGGGGATAACTCGTGACCTCCATGATCCAATAGACCCAACCATAGAATACGACCGTACTGAGTAAAACTCCCTTCAGAATATTTTGCAGGTCCCAAACGCTCGTATACCTCCACAACCCTTCATTCATGCCAAATAATGCAAACACCACCCCTCTGATGGCGACCAAGCCGAGCACGGTCTGTTCAAAGGTAACCAGTTCGCTACCGGGGATGCTGCCATCATACCTTAAGAAGAACGCGAGGTAGTTCGCCAGAACAATTAACCCCACATCAACCACGACAATGATCGGCTTCCGCCACCTCAAGATAAAAGACGACAGCGTAGTCCAGAGTGAGGCACCGGCGGCACTCGCTGCAGCCGTCGTCAGTTCAGGAAGCGCGAAGACCACAATGGGCGCCTTCGCAATGCGCAACAGCGTTTGGATGATAATTGCGAAATCGAGCCGGAAAGACATGTGACGGACATACAACTTGGCCAACCGTAGCTTCTCTGGAAGAACTTTCCGGAGATACTCCTCCTCAGGATTTGATGAATGGGCAAGAAGCGCGGCTTCATCGATATACCGCAATGAAGCAAGGTCCGTAATCCCTGGACGCACAACGAGAGTCTCGGAAAACTCAGCACGTAGGCGCTCAACAAAATACGGAACTTCCGGCCGTGGGCCTACGAGACTCATGTCACCGAGAAGCACGTTCACCAACTGAGGCAATTCGTCCAGCTTGAATTTTCGCAAGATTCGCCCAACCTTCGTAATACGCACATCCTCGCCCACCGTGAGAGGGAGAGAAGCGCCGGGAGGATGCACGGCCATCGTACGAAACTTGAGGATTGCGAACAGACGAAACCCTTGCCCCACGCGGACTTGACGAAAGATCACCGGGCCGGACGAGTCAAGCTTGATCAAAACCGCGATCGCCGCAAGCAACGGCGACATGACAACCAGCCCTAGAGCGGCCATGCAGATATCACACGCGCGCTTCATCACCGTCGGTTCCTCCCCACAAGATCCCGAACCGTTTCAATCACGCGAGTGATCTCACCTTCAGACATCTTTGAATAGAGCGGCAGCGACACGATACGTTTGAATGCCTGACTGGAAACAGGAAAATCCTCCGGTCGATAGCCTCCCATGTCTCGGTGATAGGGATGGAGATGGAGAGGAATAAAATGCACGCTGCACCCGACGCCGGCTTCCTGCAGCAGGCGGATGAACTCATCGCGATCGACCTTCAACAGATCCAAATTCAATTGAATCACATACAGATGCCATGCGTGCTGTACGTGCGGAGCAGCCGTAGGGCAGAGGATCTCAGGAACCCCTTGGAAGCCTTCCTGATACAGACCAGCGTACCGCTCACGTCCCTTCCAAAACCGTTCACATTTCTTCAGCTGGGCCAACCCAAGCGCGGCGGCAATGTCGGTCAGATTATACTTAAACCCGGGAGAGAGGATCTCGTAATACCATGAACCTTGAGCGGAATAGCGGTTCCACGCGTCTCGGCTCAGACCATGCAGACTCATCATTCTCATTCGCGCCGCCCACTCGCCGTTATTGGTGGTGACCATTCCACCTTCGCCGGTGGTGATATTTTTCGTCGCGTAGAACGAAAAACACGTGGCATCCGAAATCCCTCCGATCATCTTGCCATGATATCGCGCAGGCAACGCATGTGCGGCATCCTCGATGACCCGTAAGTTATGAACCTCTGCGATGGATCGAATCGACTTCAGATCACATGGATGCCCGGCGAAATGGACGGGGATGATCGCTTTCGTTCTATTCGTGATAGCCGCTTCGATCCGATCAGGATCCAGGTTCAGTGTGTCCGGCACGCAATCGATCAAAACCGGCTTCGCTTTAAAGTAGGTCACCACTTCGGCTGTCGCGGCGAAGGTCATCGTGGGGACGAGCACTTCATCTCCCTCGCGTAGACCGGCCGCTTCAAGCGCGAGATGAAGCGCGGCAGTGCAAGAATTGACCGCAACCGCATGCTCAGCCCCGACCATGGCGGCAAATTCTCGCTCAAATTCTCTCACCTTGGGCCCTGTAGTCAGCCACCCGGAACGGAGGACGTCGACCACCTCAGCGACTTCTTCATCACCCACATCCGACCTATGAAAAGGCAAGAAATCTTTCATGCGCAGATCTCCTTCAATGGGTATAGAACCTTGGGCGCACAGGTTCTACTTTCCCACAACCGGGGAAAATCACAACCCATCTTTGGATGGGGACCACGTGCCACAAATGTACATGACCTGCCTTTCAGCAAGCAGTAGAGCGCCTCAGTTTATATATAACAGTGGAAGACATAAGGCTATGTGGAGCAGGTTAAATTAACATTTTATAATAATTTTTGCTTAGATTACCAGCGGTGTAGTGCAGTGTAGCTGGTGGCCGCTGATTTCCCAGCAGGTCATATCCACACGATGGAGGCTTTGGGCTTCGAGCCCCACGAATACTGCTCGCGTTCTTCAAAGAAGACTAGAACTGGTTTCGCATATGCTGACGAGGCCGAACGGTTCGAACGACACGATAGGTATCAACGTTTTCTCCCACGGCACGGCGCATGGAATCTTTGCCCATCAGCCGCATGACAATCCCCATCGGGGTAATCAGAAGGTAATAGATGATTCCGAGTATGATCCTCGTATTGATGAAGCCAAGGATATGCCCTACCTTCATCCATCCACCGTGAACCTGTTTCAAGCTCTGCGGAGCTATCGCCCCTAGAACAATGAGCAGGCTCCCAATCGCCATCGCCCAGAAGCGCGGCGATTCTGCCCGGAACACCACAGGCCATAAGCCGATCGCCGAGAAAACGCCGCCGACAAGGAGACCGAACTGGCGGAGATCCTTCATCGTCGGCTGCTGACTTGGTTGATTCATAGCCCCCCTAGTCCAGTGCGAATTCCTGTTGCCAGTTCGTATCATGCGTCAAAGGCTTTTGTTGCGTTTTGTAGAGCACGCAATTCTCCAGCACCAACACATCCATTTCCGTCCTCATGAAACACCGATAGGCATCCTCGGGTGTGCACACGATCGGTTCACCACGAACGTTGAAAGACGTATTCACCAGGACCGGATAACCGGTGTGCGCCTCGAAGGCTTTGAGCAGCCGGTAATAACGAGGGTTCGTGGATTCGTGCACCGTCTGAATCCTCGCCGAATAATCGAGATGGGTGACGGCGGGGATCTCAGAGCGAGGGATATTGAGCAAATCAATTCCCCAGAGCCCGGCCTGCTCGACAGGCAATGGGAGGCGCCGGTTCTTCTGCACCGGCGCGACGAGCAGCATATACGGGCTGTCCGTATCCATCTCAAAAAAGTCAGAAACTCGTTCCCGTAGAACGGAAGGGGCAAAAGGTCGGAACGACTCACGATACTTGATTTTCAGGTTCATCACCGACTGCATCTTCGTATTGCGGGCATCGCCAAGAATGCTTCGGCCACCGAGCGCACGGGGACCGAACTCCATCCGTCCCTGCAGCCATCCGACGACCTTCCCCTCAGCGAGATCCTTGGCCACGCGATCAAAAAGCAGTTCGTCGTCGAGGATTTCATACGGCGCATCGACCTGCCTGAGATACTCCTCAATCTCCGCGTTGCTATGCCTCGGCCCTAAATAACTCCCCTTCATCTGATCGCGACCGGTCGCGTGTCTGGGTTGATCCTCATACCGATGCCAGGCGGTGAGCGCCGCGCCGACTGCGCCGCCTGCGTCGCCTGCCGCCGGCTGAATCCATATCCCTTTGAAAGGCCCTTCTCGCAAGATCCGCCCATTGCCCACGCAATTCAACGCCACCCCGCCGGCCATGCAGAGATAGTCGACTCCCGTTTCTCGGTGCAAGGCCCTGGTCACCCGAAGCATGACCTCTTCCGTCACTTCCTGGATCGAGCGAGCCAAGTCCATCTCTCGTTGCGTCAGTTTACTTTCAGGCTTCCGCGGGGGGCCTCCGAAGACCTCATTGAACTTGTCCCCCGTCATCGTCAGTCCGGTACAGTAATTGAAATACTCCATGTTCATGCGGAACGTCCCATCAGGCTTGAGATCAAGCAGATGGTCATAGATGGCCTTGACGTACGTGGGCTCTCCGTAGGGAGCCAGGCCCATCACCTTGTACTCGCCGGAATTGACCCTGAAGCCGGTGTAGTAGGTAAAGGCGGAATAGAGAAGTCCCAGCGAATGGGGGAACGGAATCTCCCAGAGAGGTGTCAGCGCATTTCCTTCGCCGAGCCAAGCCGACGTCGTCGCCCACTCCCCGACTCCATCCATGCAGAGCACGACGGCCTTGTCGTAGGGCGACGGATAAAACGCTGAAGCAGCATGCGACTCATGGTGTTCGCCGAACAGCAACGGCGGGAGATCCGGCTTCTTCAGCTCCGGAGCCAGCGCGAGAAATTCCTTCGCGAGCAGGTTCCGCAGAAAGAGCTTTTCCTTCAGCCACACCGGCATGGCCGCCACAAACGATTGGAGCCCCTTGGGAGCAAAGGCCAAGTACGTCTCGAGCAATCGCTCAAAATGAACAAGTGGCTTATCGTAAAAGACGACATACTGGAGGTCCCTGAGGGCGATGTTTCCCTCCTGCAAGCAGTAGCGCACGGCATGAGAAGGGAACCCCGGATCATGTTTCTTTCGGGTAAACCGCTCCTCCTGCGCGGCGGCCACGATCTCTCCGTCACGAACAAGACAGGCCGCGCTGTCATGATAGAATGCTGAAATCCCAAGAATATGACCCACGATTCCCTCTCGCCTAGCCCTCGTAAACCCCTAGTCCTAACAGGTTGCGGAAAAACTCGCATTGACTCCTGTGTCGCCACCGGCATCGAGATGCGAGACAATACCCATACATCACGCAGGTTGCTCAAAAAGGCTGTCCAGCAAGGCCGCAGCGAGCGAAGAGGCGAGGCGTACGCTTCGGTACGTTGAACCTCTGAGCGATGCGAGAACGCCGCTGGCGGACTTTTTCAGCATCCTGCTAAAACATCGTATAGATAAACGGCGCAACCGCCGAACCTTGCGTCAGCACGATCAAGGAACCCAACATGAGCAGCACCACGAAAATCGGTAACAGCCAAAATTTCTTCCGCTCCTTCATAAACGACCATAGTTCCAAAATGAATTCGCCCATAGTTTTTCCTCCGTTGACAACCAAGCATTGTGGTCCAGCCCCTGCATCGATAGTACGTTAGCTGGAAGGCAATAAGGACTCTGCTCCGACGGTCTGTTAGCTAACCGTGGCTTCCCTCAAGACCTCCTGAACGAAAGGGAGCAGACATTTCGCCACCGCGGCATTCCCTGCCGGTGCATAATGGCCACCTGGCATGTATCGATCGGCCGAATTCACCTCCAGCAAACAAGAAGTAGGGTCCGCATACCTAATGCCAGCATCGTGCAGGACCCTTTTTGCTTCATGCAAATGCAATCCCTCGAGCTCACCTGCCGCAGGAAAATATACCGCTATAGGAACGGTCCCTTCCCGCTCTGCGTCTCGAACGAACGCTTTCATAATCTCGGAATTGATCGACACCAATGCCTCGTCTGTAAAATCGGGAGCCTCAGCTCCCGGGCTGAGAAACATCGAAACGAATAGCCTAAAGAGATAGGACGCGTGGTAGAACCTCTGCTGCCAGATGCTCTCCTTGTAGCCGTAATCGAGTTTCAGGAGCGGAAGCTCAACAATCGATTGATGGGAAAAAATGGCTTCTGGAGGGAGTGGCGGCGTATTCAGCAGCTCCACCGTTCCATTGGACAGGATAAATCGAGGTTTAGAGAACGGAATATCCCAGTGCGGATGGGCTAGAAATGGATACACCGTCATTGTGCGCTGCAAATCATGGTGGAACACGCCAAAAATCGCCACTTTAGGTTTCCACTTCTTGGAATCTTTCTGATACCGAAGATAGGTCTGGTCAACCCCGTAGCCTGGGACTCCAAAATTGAGGATCTGCACCTTTTCACCCAATAGCTGGCCCAAGTGAAACCCCCAGGTGTCCTTATACTGTACCTCCTCGCCGAAGGTGTAGGAATCCCCGATAAGGGCTATGTGGGTCTTCTTTTCGGCTAAGGAGAACGCAACCCCTTCATCTGGAGTCCGAGCCCCAATCGAGTTGGACCGATAGAGCCCATTAGCGCTCCGTCTGCTTAAGCCAACACTCCAACCCATTCGATCATGATAAACCAAATAGGAGAGATCACCACTGGCCTTCTCAATCAGCTCGCGGTAGTGATCCCTCGTCATGCCCCAATTTTTCGGCACCAACACTATCTTCCCAAACGCCTCACCATCCAGGTATTTCCGAGAACCAGCACGAACAACAATCTCACCAGTTACCAGTATCAACAGAACCATAACCAGGTTCATCGCTACCATCAGACGGAAGTAGCGGGATCGTGAGCGTCTGTTTGCGAAATAAAGATTGACGATACCGCCGGCGACGATGAAAAAGGCAATAGCTGCACAGAGAAAGACCAGGCCTGGCCTGGTTGAAATGAAAACGTCGAAAGACCTATCCCCTTTCATCTGCAGAGCCTTCAAGATAACCGCGATGGAGCTTTCCAGAAGGAAAAGGAACGCTAGAAGAAGTAGATCTCGCTTTGAGAGCGCAATATCTGTCATCGGTGCATCATTCCATCTGATTCGTTGCCATCCGCCTGAGATTGTAATAGTGCTAAGTTCGGGTCGTTGATAGACTTGTTGTATCGAAAATGCGAGCAGTCTGAATCTGAATGCGTTGAATAAGTCATGATATAAAGTCGGTTTTAGTCCAAGAATTGGCTCCTGAAATTATGATGTGACCTTCAGACTCAAATCACTTACATGCACACATACCTACACGGCTGTCAAGAGGGCCGGTATTCCATGTCATACGTAGAATTCTGCAAAACAAATGACGCATCACCGGAGACCAAATCCTTCATGCCTTCAGTAACCCTGTATCCAGCGCTGGGATCCGAAACGGTCGCCCATTCCAATATGGAAAGAGCAACCTCGCCATCAAGTCGAAATCGTTCTGCGATAAGCACCTTCCCCTCAAGTACCATCTCTGTTAATCAAGGGTACACTTTTCTTCAGGTCAATGTTGCAGATCGGTCTCAGTTGGGGTAAGCACAAATAATTCGATCAAGCTTCTTAGTTCTTAAACCTATTTCTTGTTCTACCCACTCTTTCGGAGGCTATCATGATGCTGCCGATCAATCACACCAACGGTTTCCACATAGTCGTTCCTCCACAGCCCCGCCCACACGACACTCCTCCACTTATCTCGCAGCGGACACATAACTCACAATGTCGTCGGCCATGCGTTCAGCCATTAAGCGATGGCCTTCGGCATTGGGATGACCATCGACTTTAGAGAGCACCAGCGACGTTTCGTCGAGCCCCTGGTACCAGGGGCCCATATCTTTGACCGGAAACTCTTGTATATGACGCACGACATCCTCAAACAGCGGCTTGTTCTCGGCCGGATGCGACCGCCTGAAGAACACCATGAGCGGGATGTGCTGGTCCTTACAAAGGACAACCAGCTCATCGAGCGCCGACATCGACCGGCGCCACCCCTCTCCACCCTGCAAAGGATTCGATGACTGCGCTTTCAGCCGGCTGAGGACGGCATAGCGATATGTGTGATGGGCCAACCGATAGGACCAGAGCTTCCCCACCATCTTCATCACCCTCTCCTTAAACGATGTAGGTTCAGCCCATGGATTAAACGGTCCCCGGTTCTCTTCGATGTCATTCCCAATATAGGTCAGAAGCACCAGATCGGGCTCCAAGGTAATCCCTTCTCGCTTGAAATAGGTCACCTCCTGAACCGTGTTGTACCCACCAACCCCACCGTTGATCACGCGCACCGGCCGGTGAAGGCGACCCGGCAGCAACTGTTCGAGCCTGGTGGTAAAGATTTCGTGCTGTGGGACCCCCGCTCCGAAGGTTACGGAATCCCCCAGCGCCAGAATCCGAAACTCCCCCTCGGCTTTGGGAAGGATGGGCCGATCGCGTAAGCCTCGTTCGTTATAGGTCACCAGCACATCGCCATAGCGCTTTTCCCACGACGGTTTATGCCGGAAGATCAGGTGGTCATCTGCGAGCTTGTCGCGTTGGTATTCCCCTGACCACTCATAGTAGGAGATTCCGAGAGGGTCAAATAGGCGAATACCCAGTTCGACGGCACCGAGCGACAAGAACAATGACACCGCGCTGACGATGATCCCGGCTCTCGCCTGATACAGTTTCTCGTACCAGACCGACTTGGCCAGCGAGACTGCCACGGCCACACCGACCAGCAGGCCGAGCAGAGAAGCATAACTCCAGCTATACCGGCCCAGCACGATCGGCGGATGCGACCGATGGGTGGCGGCAAGCAGGACAGCCATCCATGCCAACACAGCGACGAAAATTTTTACGTTTCTCATAAGTAGCAACTGTTACGTACCTGACTCCCCTATGGCAAGACGAAGGCCGCGTTAGAGCTGTGGTGATACCTTGGCAACATAACACACATCAGTTGATGTGAAACGCTTTTAATAGGTCCGAATATCATTATGGGTCTGTAAAATAAAGCGACGTGAGGCCTTGTCGTACGACGATGCCGGCAATACCATCCTATCAAGGCTCTCGGGATCGCTATCTCTTTGAGGTGCTCACCGTCGAGAGCCCTGCGCCCTTCTCTCTGATGTCGGCTCCTCCCTTTTGAGGGGCAGATGTGGTGGCCTTTCCTAGTTAGGCCACCACCAATTCCGCGTCGCGGACAATCAACCGCTTGAGATTACACACCACCGCCTGTAAGAAGGCCGTGAATCGATTCTTGGCACCGCCGCGGTACCGCACCCGCTTCGGCCACTGGGCAAAGACTCTTTCATAGGGCGCGCGCAACTGCGTATACCACCGATCGCGATCCCGATTCTTGGATTTCATATGGTTCCGTTGATTGGCCGCAAGCTGACAGTTCCGTTGGGCGGCAGCCTGCCGAGCGGGGTCCGTACAATCCGCACCCTGTAGCATGACCATGCACCATACTTAAGATGGGAACACCAGCGCCGATCTACTAGTTGCGCGACCTGGTCCACTATGGCAAGGTGCCTCCTCAAGAACCGACACTCAATAGTGCGGCGGCTGTACAAGGTGTTCGAGGAATAGGGAGGGTGCGGATGTCCTCGGCTGTGATCGACACTTTCGGCACGTGAACGCGGTCGGTTGCGGCTTGACGGTTCTGCCCGTTCATGGGAGCGGTCGAAGACCTTATTGAGTGTATATTTTCGAGGAGGAGTCGAACTATGTTCGGTCTTGTTAAAAAGGCGATGCGAAGGTTGTCTGCGGACAGGGAGCGTAACCGGGAAAGGGTGCGGCTAGCCCCCCTGTACTCCCCAGACGATAAGGATCTAGACTCCAAGCGTCACCTCCAAGCGGCCATTGGATGGCTCAAGCGTGCTCAGGATAGTGGTTCCGACCGAGGCGTTTCGTATGGTGTGCGTTTCGGAGGAGACTTTGAGGCGAGCTATCCGGAGACTACAGGCTACATCTGCCAGACTTTTATCGAGCAGGGGGAACTGACAGGCGATACGGACTTGCTGGCACGGGCGATCGAGATGGCAGACTGGGAGATTGCCATTCAGCTTCCTGATGGTGCCGTCATGGGAGGCAGATTTAACTCGCAGCCGACCCCGGCAGTTTTTAATACCGGCATGGTTCTCTTCGGCTGGAGCGCTTTGATCCGTCGCACAGGCGAAGAGCGTTTCAAGTCAGCCGCAAGGCGCGCGTCCGACTGGCTTGTATCGATCCAGGAAGCTGATGGCAGATGGATACAAGGGCATTCCCGCTTTGCGACACCTGGTATGACGCTCTACAATGTGAAGGCTGCTTGGGGCCTATGCGAGGCCGGGTACGCCCTTGATGAAGACCGTTATATTTCGGCAGCAGTGCGTAACGCCGAGAACTGCCTCTCTCGACAACGCTCGAACGGCTGGTTGCCTGACTGTTGTTTGTCGGATGCGCAGGCGCCCCTCCTGCACACCCTCGCCTATGCCATGCAGGGTTTGCTTGGAATCGGAATGCTGACTGATCGCAGAGACCTGATTGCGGGCGCTCGACGTCTCGCAGATGCGCAGATCGATATAATGCAAGCCAACGGGTTCCTCCCGGGCCGCCAGCACGAGGATTTCTCCGCTGCAGCCGACTGGTGTTGTTTGACTGGAGCGGCGCAGACGTCGATCGTGTGGAGCGATCTCTACTCCCTGACACGAGAGGAGAAGTATCGCAAGGCGGTACACCAGGTGAATCGATACTTGCTGGAGCGCCATGACATTCGGAACCCGGACTCTCGGCTACGTGGGGGACTCCCAGGGTCATGGCCGGTGTGGGGTGACTACGGTCGACTTCGTATTCTGAACTGGGCCACCAAGTTCCTTGTTGATGCCCTCAGCCGAGAGCAGAGAATATCCGCAGTATAGAAACTGGAGTTCATCGCCCATCCCTCTTGGGCCCATAATTATTGAGAGGGGAACTTACAGCAACTGCTCAGGGTTGCTTCGATGCGACGGGCTTGCCCATTTGGCGATAATCGTTAAACCGTCTAGCCTTTAAATCAAAGCGCGGCAATGTCCCATGGGGGACGATCTTGACCGCTACTCGCAACGTAAGCGCATTTCGAATTTCATGAGCCACGGCCGCAGCAATTGCATCAGGATCTCCACTGGTCACCTCCACTCGAAGTTCCATCTCATCCAACTCCCGGTTGCGATACACGTCGACGGTGAATTCCCCGACCTCAGGAAATTGCCTGACGATTGTTTCGATTGCACTTGGGAATACATTGATACCACGGATGACAATCACTCCGTCCACTCTGCCGATAATCCCGCCCTCTAGGCGATGAAAGGTTCTCCCGCATTCACAGAGTTCACTGTTCAACTTGACTCGATCACCAGTCCGGTATCGGATGACCGGCATGCCGACTCTGCCGAGGTTAGAGATAACCAGTTCCCCTTCTTGGGCAAGATTTCCGGTGACTGGATCAATCACTTCGCAGATAAATTCGCCTTCATTGATATGAGGGCCCTGTTGAGCCAAACATTCAAACCCCCAAGCTCCGACCTCCGTTGCTCCGGCATGATCATAGCACTTAGCATTCCAAATTGATTCAATGCGTTTCCGTGTTCCGGGGATGCTTGCTCCAGGTTCTCCTGCGTGGATGTTAATCCTTACGCTTGACTTAGTAAGATCCATCCCCTCATCTTTTGCGGTTTCGCCTAAGTGTAGAGCATATGTGGGCGTGCAGACTAAAACCGTCACCTCATTGCTGAAGATAGCCTTCACTCGTTGCTGGGAAGACATGCCTCCACCCGGAATAGACATGGCACCTATTACTCGTGCTCCTTCATGGGCACTCCAAAATCCGATGAACGGGCCAAATGAAAAAGCAAAAAATATCCGATCATGAGAGGATACTCCAGCGGCTCGATAAACCGCTGCCCAGCAGCGAGCCCACCAGCTCCAACTCTCTTCTGTATCCAAACAGCGCAACGGTTGTCCAGTGGTGCCAGAAGTTTGGTGGATCCGGGTATATTCCTCCCGATGAAAGGTTATGTTTGTTCCATAAGGCGAATGAAGGGATTGATCAGTCGATAGCTCCTCTTTCGTTGTAAAGGGAATCTTTCGATAATCATCGAAGGTTTGGATGTCATGCGCGTGTTTAATTCCGGCCTGTTCTAACTTTGTGCGATAGAAGGTGTTGCTGTTCAGCACGGGACCCAACATTAATTGCAGTTTTTTTAATTGGATTTGCTTGAGCGCTTCGCGCCCAAGGGTCTCAATGAACGGGTCGAGGTATTGAAAATTCATACGATGTCCTTTCCGGATGAAGCGTACTTTTTCGCTGATTTACACGCGTTTGAGGAGCGCGGTGTTAATTTCATGATCTAAACTCTTAGTACGGAACATCAATTAGTGATGCGCCGGCATCGCATCTCCTTGAGTGGGAAATTTCTCGTTTATCAACATGATGGGCTTTCCTCCGGCAATAATTCGGTATGTTCTGCTTAACACTTCGACCCCGGCCATGTCGCGAATGGCATCAGGAACATTCTTTAGAGTCTCTTTTCCCCACCAGAGCAACTCTCGGTGAGTCTCCCAACGATTACCATACAGAATCCGGCCAATTCCTCCACCCTCTAGTTCAAGGCCATCCTTGATGAACTGGGGCAGTCGGTCGATGATGATCAGCGAGGGGGCATAGGCAAAGCAAGTATAACTCCATTTCCCACGCAACAAGACTTGACGCATGAGTACCCTGGTCCCCTTGTCTGCCTCCAGCCATTCATTGTCAACAGCTAATGGCCTGATTTCCTGGCCCAACCGTATAATTTCAATTTGTTCCATGGTATAGGCTTCAATAAACTTGGTCACCGTGCCATCGGTGACCATAAGCGCCCGTTGAAACGGAGTTAATGTCCGTAGGTTAAGTTCCCGTAAATCTGCCGGCATGGCAAACTGAGCCATGAGCAGGTCTTCCATGGGGTTAAAGTCATTGCTCATTTGCATCAGCGTTCTCTTCTAACGACAAGAAAAATGTCTCGCAGTATGCAAGAGAATGGTGCGGATCTCGGATGAAAAATGGCGGAATTCACTGCCCGAATTCAAGATAAAGTAATTATAAATAGGGAAGATTTAATCCTTGAATCCTTTCAACGTCATACGATGTCCGGAAACGGGTTAACAAGATCTCCATTTCTGGACAAAGTTCATGTAAGAAGGAATCGGCTTGGAGTAGCCCTACTCGAGCGGCTCCCAGATCTGCGGTACGCAAGATCCTCTTAGTCTCAAGTAATGTGCGCCTCTTCCAAATCTGTGGATGATTGTTCAATCGAAAGCCCGCTTTGAGGAGGGAAGGCTCACGACTTTCGGGAAAAATAAGCGCATAGTCGTGCAAGATCGCGTAATCCTCCGCGAATCCGTCTGTCCCGGGCAAGATAAGATAGTAGGGTACTCGTACGCGCATCACCTTGGTTTCAATTGTCGACTCTTTCCCTTTGTCATCTATGAATTTGGCGATACGAGTTCCGTCCAAGTACAAATTTGGAAAATTAACCAGATCCTGCACATGATGTAAAAAACTATGGATATGTGTATTAATCATGAGGATCTTGCCGCCAAACGAAGCGAGGCGACCGAAGGGGGTTTCCAAACCAAACGGTGTAGCCGACCGGTGATGCCCGGCCAACAGATCATGGGCCAAGGGGCCCTTGGCCGCAACTGAGTTGGTGGGATGGAGGCTACGTATTACGCCGGGCCACTGCCGAAAGGTCTCAGTAACCGCTCCAACTTTTGACGGAGTTCTACGAGCATCAAAGACCTCGCCAGACTCAAGGTAGGACAACATGCTGCTACCCATGGAAAACGTCGGCATCATGATAGTCCCTGATGACCCAACCACCTCTTCTATTGCTTCTATGAGGGTTCCTGGGCCACCCTCCACATAGCCCAACGAACTAAAGCTACTGTGGACACAGACAACATCCCCGGTTGAAAGCTCCAAGTCTCTCAGCGTTTGTACGATGTGTTGTCGGGTCAGAGGACCTGTAATCTGATAGGTATAGTATCTACTGCGTTTCACAAAATACTTCTTGAGTGTCCGAGAAGCTCTTCCACTCTGGAGAAGGTTTAACGCCTTGGAAAACACCTTTTTCATTCCAACAATCCTCTACCTAGGGTCATTACTTAGCTTACAGCCAGTACAGTGCATGGCAAAGAGTAAACACCGAAATCTTACTGGTGACTTCCCTTTCTTAAGAAAACAGTTTCTAACAAGATGTTCTCACTTCTTGCAGAGTTGGCCCATTTTGAAACATCCCTGCCCAAGGCAAGGAGTGTCTTCGACATGCCAGGATTTTCGCTTGATCTTGATATTCCACAACATCTCAACGCCGATATTATAGCAGCAGTTAGCTTGGGGCGATACGTTCCTGATTATCCCTGCAGCGGTTAGGGACAGAGTTATCCTGAAGTTCGTTGAATGCTGCTGAGTGGCTCCGCCGTGGGATACTCCCCTGCACACAATGGACTGGATGTTGGGCACGCTGGTGCGCGTGATCCGCTCCGGTAAGCACGCGCTGGATGCGGTGATGCTGGAGATGGGGCGGACGGTCGCGGAGAGCGTGATGTTGATGGAGCGTGAGGAAGTGGCTGGGCCGGACTATTATCCGACCAATCCGGCGTTTCAGAAATGGGCCCATGCGCAGGGCTCCGTCTATCTCGGCGACCAGAAAGTCCCAGTCACCCGTCTTGGTGGCCAGTCAACTCCCGATCGATCACTGGCACGCGGCGATCGGTGAGCCGACGCTGGCCGATGCCATCCTTGACCGGCTCGTGCACAACGCCTATAAGATCACGTTGAAAGGAGAATCGATGCGCAAACGCTTGGCCAAATCGGACGGAAGTCGGCCACCGAAGACCGATCCCTGAGGCCTGCGTCGCGGGGCTCCGAGGGGTGGCCGGATTCGCTCGGAATCGGTGGCCGGATTCAGCGGAATATGCAGCCTATCCGCTGCCTGGAACCGACCTGGTGACTTTATAGAACTCCATGGATCTCGGATGTGAGCGATTTGCTTCCCCCAGGCAGGTCCGTACTCAGACGAATTGTTTTCATCGGAAACCATTGATTTAACGATATCGCCAAACACCCCGATACAGCTATCTGTAGAACGTGGCGAAGGCCTCAACGACCTCGGTCTGCTGATCTGGTGTCAGTTCCGGATAGATCGGAATCGCGACGGTCTCATTGGCCGCGCGTTCCGATTCAGGGAAATCACCATCCTGATGCCCTAAATAGCGAAAACATTCCTGTAAATGAAACGGAACCGGGTAATAAATCTCCGCGCCGATTCCTTGTTGTTTAAGATGAGCCATGAGATCGTTCCGTCGCTCCACACGCAGCACGAATTGATTGTAGATGTGGTAATGCTTCGCGCCGGAGCCCCGATAGACGGCCTCCGGCAACCGCACGCGTCCTTTCTGGACCAGACCACTTTGCTGAAACATCTTCTCATAGCGGTCGGCATTCTCTTGTCGGCGCTTCGTCCATTGGTCTAAGTATGTGAGCTTCACGTTGAGCACCGCCGCCTGAATCGTATCGAGCCGGAAGTTCCCCCCGATCAACTTGTGGTAATACTTCGGCTTGCTGCCATGGACGCGCAGAACTCGCATCCGTTCCGCGAGATCAGGATCGTTCGTCACCGCCATTCCGCCGTCCCCCAAACATCCGAGGTTCTTACTGGGGAAAAACGAAAAGCAGCCGATGGTACCGATACTGCCGACACGCCGGCCGTCAGCATACTCGGTCCCGATCGCCTGAGCGGCATCTTCGATCACCGCCAGCTTCTGGCGCTGTGCGAGATCCATGATCGGCTCCATGTCGGCCGACTGTCCGTAGAGGTGGACGGGGATGATGGCCTTCGTTCGCTGCGTGACAACCTTTTCAATCCTATGAGGGTCCAGATTGAACGTGCGGGGATCGATATCGACAAGGACCGGCTTGGCACCGAGTCGAACCACGGCTCCGGCGGTAGCAAAGAAGGAATAGGGCGTCGTAATCACTTCATCGCCAGGTCCCACGCCCAGGGCCATCAACGAGATCAGAAGAGCGTCGGTCCCGGACGTCACCCCGATCCCATGCTTTGCCTGGCAGTAGGCAGCGACCTGTTCTTCCAACTTTCCGACTTCCGGCCCCAAAATGAAGGCCTGGCTTTGGAAGATCTTCTCGATCGCTGCCAGAATTTCCTGATGAAGCGGCTCGTGATGTGCCCTCAAATCGAGTAATGGAACGCCCATACCGATCTCCTCGGTTATAAAGACTAACTACGCCCCCGTGTATGAGTGATCTTGTGCCACATCCATCGACTTTCAAGAGCTTTCCGCTCGCTTGGAGCAAGCACGTGATGACCTCTCACGAGCAGAATGTAATCCAGCAGCGTGCTCACGGGGACAAACCACCCGTTCATTTTGCTCAGTCGGTCCATGAGCTTTCTAAAACGCCCATTCATGTTTCCGCTTTCAAGAAAACGGTACGCAAAATGTGTGTACATAATGCATGCGCCGCCTTCGGCCGCCAATCTGTCCTGGTTCTCCTCACTCACCGTCGCATTGAACGAATCCACATTCGCGCCTTCCGACGACGCAAACCAGTAGTTGACGAAGGGACGAGCAGGATCATGATACGGCATGACCGGACAGACCTTTAGTGTATTGATGTTGCCGTACACAAAATTCCTGACGTACTTGATCTTCTCTCGACAGAGATCGCCCCAGAACAGCTCGCTTCCTTCAATGTGGCCCCGAGAAACGTTGTTGCTCCCTTTGAACCTCAGATTGAGCAGGTTGTAGGCTAGTCGGCGGACACCAGACACACGAGCGTTTCCCCAATAGATGTTTTCATGACAACCAGTATGATTCGCCATTGAATAGGGATCATGGCTGAAGTATCGTCGGAATGTCTCCAGGCCAAGAGTCGTTTGATCCCGATCCGATGTATGATACGTGGCGTTATGAAGCCCGATTTCAAATCCCTGGTTTCTCAGACCCAGGATCAACTTAAGATAGCGTTCATCCTCACACGTCATCCCGCCGACTTTTGGGCTATGCATTCCTTTAATGGGCCAGACCGCCTTTGTCGTTCGCATACCGAGACTCTCAAGAAATGAGTACATTGTCGTGGCGTTTTCAACCGTATCGCAATCAGGGTCATCAAAGACGGTAAAGGCAAAGTCTTTTCCATCCGGCCACTTAATGTTGGGGCTCATAGGGGTACCTTTTTCGGTCGCTCACTGAAGAAATCCTACCTCGATACAGATTCTGTCCATTCATCGAATGTGTGCTCACACACGATTCTCAGTCTTAGATGCCTCTTCGTGATGAGCCATGAGATCGTTCCATCGCTCCACGTATGCGCCGTTCAAGAATTGAGAGCACGCACCATTTGGTGTTCGGCTCAATAATTCCCGAAGATAAATACTGAAGCTTATCGGGAGAGCGGAAGAGCGAACGGATCACGAGGTTCATCTTTCTTTAGTATGAAGAAGTCGAGAAGCCCCTTCAAGTACCCTATTCCATAACTGATATGAATAAGAGGAAAGACGATGGCAGACCAAAGCCCACAAGACACGTTTCGCTTAAAAGCAGCACCGCATGCGACGACAATATCCATCGCGACGTAGGCAATGACAATGGCACCAAAGAGAACTGCTATGATTGAAGACCATGGCGCAAGGGAGGCCGTAAGGAGGAGAGACATGACAAGAGTGGCAGGAACCAGTTGCCGAGCCGTCATCACCGAACCGATCTTTCGCACAGCAAGCGGCTTAAAGTAGCCGTACTGGTAATACATAGTCCAAAGCTTTCCCAGAGACGCTCTCGCCGTATAGAAGGAGACGATCTCCGGTACAAGCAAAATACGGCCTCCATGTTTAATGATCCGATGATTCAACTCATCATCCTGATTTCGCACAAGCGCTTCATCGAACAATCCGACCCTGTCGAACACCTCTCTCCTGAAACATCCGAAGGGAACCGTATCGACCCATTTGGGTGTAGTGGTTCCAATCCTAAAGTGGGAGTTTCCCACACCCCATGGATGAGAAAGAGCGAACGCAATCGCATGCGCCTTTGCGCTTTCGTTGGCAGATCGCGTGATACAGACTCCGCCGACATTATCAGCGCCACTTCGCTCAAGCCACTCTACCAACTTGGGAACATAATCGGCTGGATACACTGTATGGGCATCCATTCGTATCAAAATATTCCCTTTCGCAGACTGTATTCCAATATTCAGAGCTGCAGGAGTCATTCTCCGGGCATTGTCCAGAAGCCTGACCCACGAATATTGCCTACTGAACTCATCAACGATGTCCCTTGTCTGGTCATCGCTCCGGCCATCCACAACAAGCAATTCGAGTTGCTCCTTAGGATAAGCGCTCTTGACAACAGACTCCAGGCAAGAACGAATGCCCTTGGCTTCATTCCTGCAGGGGATGATAATCGACACGTGCGGTGAAGGTGTGATGGTCATTCTTTCCAAACCCATAGGGTTAAGTCGGACCTGAAGGCGCAGTCATAACCTAACAGGCTGCGGAAAACGTTCTTCAGGCCTCTGTCTAAAGAGCCCATTTTGATGCCTGGAATGATCTCTGACCGACCATCCCCTGGCGCCACCTCAACACAATCAAGTCGGCTCAACACGCCGGTTCGGCACTGAACCGGCGCTCCAATCGAGAAGCGTCTACGGATCATCCTCCACCATCGGAGGCGACACCACCGTTTGTGGAAAGTAGCGTCAAGTGCATACCACTATCTATCAATGAGTTTATAATATCGCAAGCTATCCCTTTTTCAGAAAGTGAATCCATACTTGGCTGCCAAGCTCGTCGCTTACTCCCATTTTTTCAACTGATCTTCAAAAGTGTTTCTTGTGACCTACACTGTTTACAACCTACGAATCATCTTGAGCCAGCTCGAAACAATTTTTCATCGCTTTCTTGACAACTTAGCAAATAATTAAAACTGGCATGATGGTTGCTTCCTGTGTGCACATCATGCCGCTGCCACTCATTCAGAGAAACCGCTCAAACCATTCCTGCGGTTCAGCGTTGCAAACCATACTATCGACTTATTTATAAGGAGATTCCTTATGACTCGACTGAAACAAGCAATCGGCGCCTGCGCGCTGGCCAGTGCACTCCTGCCAGCCGTTCCAGGCTATGCCGCGACCTACTATGTCGCCACAAGCGGGAACAACAGCAATTCCGGAACGAGCTCCAGCCCGTGGCGAACCGTGGCCTATGCGGTATCCAAAATGGTCGCAGGCGATACGACCTACGTAAGAGGCGGGACGTACACCGAGTCGGGCATTCAATTCAGGAGATCCGGCACCCAGTCGGCTCCCATTAGTCTCCTGAACGCCCCCGGCCAGTTCCCGATCATTAACTGCCGCTCCAACACTAACAACAAAGCTAATTCAATTCTTTTTCAGAGCAGCTCTGGTTACAAGAACGCAATCGGGCGGATCAACCTGGAAGGATTTGAGATCAGGAATTGCCACGTTGGGATCAGGCTCTATAACCTTCATGATTCGGTGATTCGACGCAATTGGATTCACCGTAGCGCCAGCCAAGGCATTTTGGGGAATGGCACTAGGATTCTTCTTGATCGTAACAGGATCAATCATAACGGACCGATTGCGACAAGCCCGAGCGGCACCCGTTCACACGGTATCTATCTGAACGGCACCGCCATTACGATCACGAACAATCTGTTCTATGACAATCTTGCGTATGGAATTCAGCTGAACGGCTCAAGCACTTCTATATTTAATGCAACATATCATGCAGGCCCGGAATTTGCCGTCTCGCACAATTGGGTCATCACCAACAACACCTTTGCCTACGATAGAAATCGGGCCGGCATCTCCGTGTGGGGCTCAACCTGTAACAACGCACGGATCGAGAACAACGTTTTCTATCAGAACGGTGTCCGACTCGCTTCTACCGCTCCGCAAGGCATTGATTTCACCTCGACAACCTGCAGGGGGATACAGATTCGAAACAACCTCGCATTCGCGAGTGCGCCTGGTGCCACTCGGTTTCTCGGCACTGGGGCGACGGCAGGGACCCATTACACACAGTCCGGCAATATTGTGAATACGGTCAATCCGGGATTCGTCAACGCGCCGGCCACACTTCCGTCGGCGCCGAATTTTGCCTTGGCCTCAGGAAGCCCAGCCATTAACAAGGGCTTGACCACCTCTGCGACTAAAAACTCGTACACCAACGTCTCTCGACCACAACAGTCTTTGTATGATATCGGCGCCTTTGAATTCTTAAGTGGGAGCGCTAGTCTCGCCGCGCCAACGTCACTCCAACTTGCCAACTGAAGGCGTGGATTCTATGATCCGCACTGTATTCACCTCCGCGCTGCTGACGCAGCGCGGAGCCCTCATCCTGTAATTGCGACCATCCGTCGTTATCCATCCATGACTCATCACCGCAAATGTTGCGGCGTTGCCGGATGTGCTGGAGCAAGTCGCCGAGGGTCCGAGCCCTGAGTTCGCGATCTCGGTGAACTGGGTCATTACCAACAATACCTCTGCCTACAACAGCAATGCGGGCAGCATGGTCGTCTGGGGCTCAACGTGTAACAACGCGCGGATTCAGAACAACATTTTTCAATGAAGAACCCTGCCCTAACAGGCGGGGTCTCCTCACAATTCACGCTGCGCGTGACCCGTCTCCGGCTCGCCGTGGTGCCGGACATAGGGCCGAATCGTGGCGTCGTTGATCCCCACCGTCGAGGCAAACAATCCTCGTGCCCAGACCCCGCCGCCATCCCACTACACGTTGCGCAACACGTGCGGGAATGTCTCCTTCAGCTGCCGACTCGTTACGCTTTTCAGGGCCTCCACTACCCTTGAAACCGCGTATTTCGGCGGAATTACCATGTGCAGATGGACATGGTCCCGTTCCACTCCAATTTCCTCCAGAAACCAATCGGGGTGAAATTCCCGCACACCGCGGAGGACCTTCTTCAGATATTCAGCTCCTCCGGGCACGAGGATGTTCCGCCGGGGCCACCTCTCACACCACATGGGCCTGTCGATGGAGTTTCATCGACGGCCATCATCGCACCAGGCGAGCAACAGACGGCTCCTTGCTCACACCCCCCACCCTCCCAGGTGGGGAACTCCCGCATCATTAGACTGTTTTCCGGGCACCCCCGACAATGTGCGAAAGAGAATTTATGTCATCATATCGACAAAGACAAGATACGTGTGCGTCAGGCCAGGTTAGGTTTTTTAAGGATTAGCAGGACGCCGCTTGTTTGAGTGTCAACTACATCCATGTTTCGGAATCGTGAGGAAAGCGCCGCCACCTCAAGACCATTGGTTGCCTGATCCGATCGTGATACAAGCACCTCAAAACCCACTTTCTCAGCGTGAACAATATGGGCACTCATTGGCTCTCGGTTTAATAAGTATTCACGCTTTCCTCTTATCAGTTTCCATTCCCAATCTGAGTAGGCCCAGTGTCCGTTCCAGAATGGCGACCGACCATGCGCCTTAAAGTCAATCACATGCGACGCGTAACCGCCTGGTTTCAACCAGGCAAACATGGCCTGATAGGTCTCTTCAAGATCGTCAACGTGCTCAAGAACGGCTTGGGAGAAAATCAAATCTAGAGAAGCTTCATCGATGTGGGGCAATGAAGTCCAAGGAACTCTATACCCCAGAAGAGGACTACTGTTCAGACCATCCTTGACATGCTTACGAACCGCTTCGGCCTTGGCGGAAAAATTCGTCCAGTCAATGAGATGACCGGGAAATTCGTATGAGTCTATCTTCGGCCGAACGCGTGGGAATTCCCTATCATCCGGAACCCGCTCCTTCCGTGAGTA